>NZ_CAXUNQ010000032.1:0-54337 GCF_964252615.1 uncultured Bradyrhizobium sp. | reverse complement strand
TCTGCAGCGCACCGCTCCGCAAGGGCTGCGCGCTGCGCTGCGTCCGGGGAACGCGTCCCGTGGAGCGCGATATTGCAACACGCCGCACCACACGCTGCGTCAACCGCGAGCTCGACCCGCGTATCCATCATTCTTCGAAAGCCTTTTGCGAAGCAGGATGGATTGCCGGGTCGAGCCCGGCAATGACGGCCTCCGGTGTCCCGGGCGCAACGCGGGCGCGGAGCTCTTGCGCTGCGCTGCTACGCCGCCGCCGCGATCGACTTCAAGAATCCGTCGATCTCGACCTGCAGGCTGGTGGTCGATTCCGATAACTGCTTCGCCGACGACAACAGCTGGCTCGACGCCGCCCCGGTCTGGTTGGCGCCGTGGCTGACTTCGGCGATGGTGCCGGCGACCTGCGAGGTGCCGGCCGCGGTGCGCTGGATGTTGCCGGAGATTTCCTGCGTCGCCGCGCCCTGTTCCTCGATCGCCGCCGAGATCGCGGTGGTGATTTCGGAAATCTTGCCGATGGTCGAGGAGATCATCTTGATGGAGCCGACCGCTTCCTGGGTTGCGGTCTGCATGCCCGCGATCTGGATGCCGATCTCATCGGTCGCCTTCGCGGTCTGGGCCGCCAGCGCCTTGACTTCCTGCGCGACCACCGCGAATCCGCGTCCGGCCTCGCCGGCGCGCGCGGCCTCGATGGTGGCGTTGAGCGCCAGAAGGTTGGTCTGTTCGGCAACCGAGGTGATCAGCTTGATGACGTCGCCGATCCGGTTGGCGGCCTGCGACAGCGCGTTGATGCGGGAATCGGTTTCATCGGCCTGCCGCACCGCGCTGGCGGCGATGGAGTTGGATTCCTGAACCTGCTGGGAGATCTCGCGCACCGAAATCGCCAGCTCTTCGGTGGCGGAGGCGACCGATTGCACGTTGTTGGAGGCGTCTTCCGAAGCGTTGGCGACCACGGTGGCAAGCCGCGTGGTATTGCCGGCATTATCGCTGAGGGCGCGCGCGGTGCCTTCCAGCTCGCTCGATGCCGACGACAGCGAGGTGATGATGGCGCGGAAGCGGTTGCTGGCGTCGGCAATCGCGTCCTTGCGAAGCTGGCGGTTGGAGCCGAAATAAGTGGCGACGGTGGTTTCCATGTCCATCATGCCGGCCTTGGCAATGGCGTTGAGCATCGCCGCCTTCTTGTCGCGCGCGGCTTGCGCGGCGCGTCCGAAGCGCGGTATCTCGACCTCGAACTCCACCGCTTTCATCAGTTGATCGACGACGAACATCTGACGGCAGCCGACATACCATTGCGGCGCCACGCCGGCGCGATGATGGAGTTCGCAGAACCGCGCCGCCGAACCGGCAAAGTCGGCGCCGAAATTGCCGGAGGCGATCAGGTCCCAGTGATGCAGTTGCAGGCGGATGGATTCCTGCATCACCCCGTCCTTGAAGACGCCGCAGCCCGGATCGGCATGCCGGATCTTGTCGTAGAACCGCGCCAGGATGCCGGGCAGGGCTTTGGCGAAAAACGGCCGCATCTCGCGTAAAGCTGTCCGCATCGGCTCGTCGATCTGAAGCAAATCGAGGCGGACGGCATTCCAGTCGAAGGTCATAAGCGGCGGCTCCGGCGCAAGGCGTGGCAGTCCGCTCATTTAATGGAAGTATGGTTAACGGATTGCGAATTTCCTTAACCCTCTCCGCCCTCGGCAGGGAGAGGTCGCGAGCATGGCGGGCGGTGAGGGCGGGGCGCTGCGGTGGAGACGATCGCGGAGCCTCCGGCTGCGCTTTCTGGCCCGCGAATGCTGACGACGGGCGTGCAGTGCGCGGCCGTTCGCCCGAAGCCGCCGCTACGCTTCGGCTTCGACATCCGCAAAGAGCGGGCAGAGGTTAAAGAGAGGTCACTCCGGCTTGCCGATGCTCACCTTCAGCGTCCCGATCCCATCGACGCCGCACTCGATCTTGTCGCCGGGCGACAACGCCGCAACGCCCGCGGGCGTGCCGGTCATGATGATGTCGCCGGCGCCGATCGAGACCTGCTGCGACAGTTGCCAGATGATCTCGGGCACGCTCCAGATCAATTCGGTGAGATCGCCCTTCTGCCGTTCGGTGCCGTTGACCGCGAGCCAGATCCGGCCTTTGGCCGGATGACCGATCTTGGAGGCCGGCTGCAATGCGCCGCAGGGCGCGGAATGATCGAACGATTTGCCGACCTCCCACGGCCGCTCCTTCTTGCGCGAGGCCTGCTGCAGGTCGCGGCGGGTGAGGTCGATGCCGACGCCGTAGCCCCAGACGTGGTCGAGCGCCTTGTCGGCCGGAATGTTGAGCCCGCCGCTCTTCATCGCGACGACCAGTTCGACCTCGTGATGCAGGTCCTTGGTCAGCGGCGGGTAGGGGATGGTGGCGCCATCCGCCTCGACCATGTCGGCATGCTTGGCAAAGAAGAACGGCGGCGCCCGCTCGTCGTTGCCCATCTCGCGGATATGCTCGATATAATTGCGGCCGACGCACCAGATGCGGCGGACCGGAAAGGAATTTGAGTCGCCGGCGACGGCGATTGCAGCTTGCGGAGGGCCGGGAATCACGAAAGTTTCGGTCATCATACTCTCTTCGGTGGATACAACCCCCCGTCATTGCGAGGAGCTCTTGCGACGAAGCAATCCGGTTTTCTGTTGGCGCGGGCGGGCCGGATTGCGTCGCTTCGCTCGCAAGACGATGGAACAAAATAGAGGTCCGATCAAACCTTAAGCCGTTGCGCTGATCGGCGCCAGCGTCAATGGCCCGGCATCACGGTGCTGCAGGCGGAAGAATGACGCATAACGGCCGCCGCGACGCAGCAGGTCGTCATGGCGGCCGCGCTCGACGATCTCGCCGCCCTCGACCACCAGGATGGCATCGGCGTGCATGATGGTGTGCAGGCGGTGGGCGATGACGATGGTGGTGCGGTTCTGGCAGAGGTGCTCGATCGCTTCCTGCACCTGCTTTTCGGATTCGGAGTCCAGCGCCGCGGTGGCCTCATCGAGCAGGATGACCGGCGCGTTTTTGACCAGCGCGCGGGCAATGGCGACGCGCTGGCGCTGTCCGCCGGACAACTGGGTGCCGTGCTCGCCTACCGGCGTGTCGTAGCCGAGCGGGAAGTTCATGATGAAATCATGCGCGCATGCCGCCTTCGCCGCGGAAACAATCTCGGCTTCGGTGGCACCGACCCTGCCGAATGCGATGTTCTCGCGGATGGTGTCCCGAAACAGGTAGACATCCTGTCCGACATAGGCGGTCTGCTGCCGCAGCGAGCGGCGCGATACGGCGGCAATCGCCTGACCGTCGATCAGGACATCGCCGTCGGTCACCTCATAGAGCCGCAGCAGCAGCGCCAGCACCGTCGACTTGCCGCCGCCGGACGGCCCTACCAATGCAGTGACCTTGCCGGGTTCGGCGATAAAACTCATGCGGTTGAGCACCGGCTCGTTGGAACGGTACGCGAAGGTCACGCCGCGGAATTCGACCCGCGCGTCGGTCAGCCTTAGCGCCGGCTTGTCGTCGTCGTCGGGTTCGGTGGCCGGGCTATCGACGATCTCCAGCAGCTTGCGCGCGCCGATCAGGCTCGAGTTCAGTTCGATGTTAAGGCGGGCCAGCCGCTTGGCGGGCTCATAGGCGAGCAGGAACGCGGTCAGGAACGAAAAGAACTGTCCCGGCGTCGCGCCCATCGCGACGACGCGATAGCCGCCATACATCAACCCTGCCGCAATCGCAAAGCCGCCGAGCGTCTCCATCAACGGGCTGGCGCGGTTGGAGACCCGCGCCATCTTGTTGGCGTTGCGCTCGACGGCGGCAATGCTGGCGTTGATGCGCTCGCGCATGGTCTGTTCCAGCGTGAACGCCTTGACGGTGCGGATACCCTGCAGCGATTCCTGCATGGTCTCCATGATATCGGCGGTGCCGGCGAACTGGTTGTGCGCAAGACCCTTGATGCGTTTCACCAGCTTGCGCAGCACGAGCATCGCCGGCGGCGCCACCAAAAATCCGAGCAGCGCCATGTACGGATCCTGCATCAGCATCACGCAGACCAGCGCGATCAGCGACAGCAGGTCGCGTCCCACCGCGTTGATCAAGAGGCTGAGAACCTGGGTGACGGCGTTCGCACCGGCCGTGAGTCGCGCCAGAAATTCGGACGAATGGCGCGCCGAGAAGAAGGCGACGCTTTCGCTCATCAGCTTGGAGAATAGCCGACGCTGGTTATTGGCCAGAATGGCGTTGCTGATCTGGGACAGTATGACGGAATGGCCGTAGGTCGCCGCGCCCTTGAGCGTAAAGACCACGATGGTGACCAGCGACAGGACGGCGATGCCGCGCACATTCTTGTCGACATAGGCCTGGTTGATGACTTCGCCGAGCAGATAGGCCGAGCCCGCGGTCGCGGCCGCCGAAACCGCCATCAGCGCGAACGCCGCCAGATAGCGCCGCCAATAGGCCGCGCCCTGTTCCATTACGAGACGTCTAATCAGGATCGCGGCGCCGTAAGGGTCGTCGGTAATCCTGCGAGGAAGTTCGGTCATCCGCATCCCATCGACGGCGCGGGCGGATATCCGCCGGCGCGTCAGGGTTGCCCGCTATGAAAGCGATTTTCAAGCCAAAATCGGGCTTGCAATCGACCGGATCAGGCTGAAACGGCCTGCCGTTCGGCACCGTGGCGGTCGTGGAACAACTTCTCTTCCCAGGCCAGCGCGTGGGCGGCGATGGTTTCGAGATCGGCGTATCGCGGCGTCCAGTCCAGCGTGGCCGCAATGCGGCCGGTGTCGGCGATCATGGTCATGATGTCGCCCGGCCGGCGCGGCGCGGTCTGCACCGCGAAATTGCGCCCCGACACGCGACGCACGGCTTCGATGGTTTCCAGCACCGAGTAACCGCGGCCGTAGCCGCAATTGAGCGTCGTCGACATCCCGCCGCCGCGCAGATAGGACAGCGCCGCGCAATGCGCCTGGGCGAGATCGCTGACGTGAATGAAATCCCGAACGCAGCTTCCGTCCGGTGTCGGATAGTCGGTGCCATAAACGTCGATCTTGGCGCGCTGGCCGGTGGCGGCTTCGACGGCGATCTTCAAGAGATGCGTGGCGCCGGCGGTGGAGAGGCCGATCCGCGCGTGAGGGTCGGCGCCTGCAACATTGAAGTAGCGCAGCGCGACGTATTTCATGTCGTGGGCGGCAGCGACGTCATGCAGCATGATCTCGCTCATCAGCTTGGACGATCCGTAGGGCGACAACGGCCGCGTCGGCGTATCCTCGGTGACGGGCATCTGCTTCGGATTGCCATACACCGCCGCAGTGGAGGAGAAGATGAAGCGATTGACGCCGCATTTCACCGCGGCGTTGAGCAGGCTGCGCGTGGTCATGGTGTTGTTGCGGTAGTAACCAAGGGGATCGCGCATCGAATCCGGCACCACCACGGAACCCGCAAAATGGACGATGCTCTCGACGCCGTGCGCCGCGATCACGCCTTCGACCAGATTTTCGTCCGCGGCATCGCCGATGAACAACGGCACCCCCTCGGGCAGCGATGTGGAAAACCCGGTGGACAAATTGTCGATCACGACGACGCTTTCGCCGGCTTCCGCCAGCGCCAGAACCATGTGACTTCCGATATAACCGGCGCCGCCGGTGACAAGCACGGTCATGAGATCACCCATCCCTCGAGATACAGAAGGCAAAGCTATCCGGCCCAGGGTGAAGGGGGAGTTTCGGCTCGCGGCAACTGGCCCCTATGCTTAATGTTGCGTATAGGGACTTAGGCAAAAACGGAGTATTAGGTGGCCATCGACGCCGTGATCCTGCGCGAGTTGCAACTGATCGTGCCAAATCTGCACAGGCGCTATTCCGGCGTGACCGCGACCAATCGCATGGTAGCGCCGAAGCTGGCCAAACTGTTTCGCGCGGCATGGTTCGGTTCCGATGCCCCGGAGGATGTCGCGCGCCTGAGCATCCCGGATCTTTTGAAATTATGGCGACGCCGCGCGCCGTTGATCTGGCATGCGCGGCGCAACAACGAGATGATCGTCGGCGCGTTGCTGAAGGCGCTGGGCTGGCCACTGAAACTGGTGTTCACCTCTGCGGCGCAGCGGCACCATAGCTGGATCACGCGGTGGCTGATTAGCCGGATGGATGCCGTGATCGCCACTAGCGACGTTTCGGCGTCGTATCTGAAGCGCGAGGCCACGGTCATTCCGCACGGCGTCGATACCGACCGCTATGCACCGTCTGTCGACCGTGCCGCGGCATTCGCCGAAGCGGGATTGCCGGGACGCGCTGCGATCGGCTGCTTCGGCCGCGTGCGCGCGCAGAAGGGGACCGACGTGTTCGTCGATGCGATGTGCCGGGTGCTGCCGCGTTATCCGGATTTCTGCGCGCTGATCGTCGGCGCGATTACCGCCGATCAGGCCGCGTTCGCCAACGACCTGAAAACGCGGATCGAAACAGCTGGCCTGCGATCGCGCGTGATTATCACGGGCGAACTGCCGATCGAGGAGCTGCCGCGCTGGTACCGGCGCCTAACGATCTACGCCTTCACCTCGCGCAATGAAGGCTTTGGGCTGACGCTGCTCGAAGCGATGTCGTCGGGCGCGGCGCTGGTGGCGTCGCGCGCCGGTGCCGCCGAACTGGTGGTCGAGGACGGCGTAACCGGCGTGCTGACGGCGCCGGGCAGCGTCGATGCGCTGGTAACAGCACTGGAGCCGTTGCTGGACGATCCCGACTCAGCGGCGTCGATGGGCGCACAGGCACGGGCGCGCGTGATTGCGCAATTCAGCCTGGATGCCGAAGCAACCAGGATCGGGGACGTTTACCGCGCGCTTGTCTGAGCCACTACGTCCGCGACGAACGCATCGAGATCGCCCCCGGCGAATAAGAACCCGGGTAAGCCCGCAGCGTCCGCCGCCTCGATGTCGGTTTGTCGATCTCCAATGACAAAACTGCCGTCGCGTCGCACCGGCCAGTGGTCCATCAGATCGAGTATCATGCCGGGGCTGGGCTTGCGCCAATGGTGGTCTTGCAGATAGCCCGCGACCGATCCGCCGGGATGATGCGGACAATATCGGATGTCGTCGATGTGGGCGCCTTGCGCGGCGAGCTCGACGCGCATCCAGTCGTGCAGCACGCGCAGATGATCTTCGGTGAAGAAGCCGCGCGCAACGCCGGACTGATTGGTGAACAGGAAGACAAAATATCCGGCGTCATTGAGACGGCGGACCGCCTTCGCCGCATTCGGCATCCAGCGGATCCGGTCCTGGCTACCCATGAAGCCGTCGTCGTAATTGAGCACTCCGTCGCGGTCGAGAAAGGCGGCGGGTTTTGGCGCGACAGCGTCGATGCCGCTCATTTTTCCACAGTCTCACGCATCATGGTTTGTTCGATCTCGTCGCAGATTCCATGCGCGACGGCGAGATGGATCTGCTGGACCAATGGCGTATCGTCGCTGGGCGAAACCAACAGATGGTCGCACAACGCGCGCAGACTTTCGCCTTTGGTGCCGGTGAAACCGACGGTGACAAGCCCGCGCTCGCGCGCGAGGCGAAGCGCGGCCAGAATATTCGGCGATGAGCCGGAGGTGGACAACGCCAGCAGCACGTCGCCGCGCCTAGCCAGGGCTTCGACCTGCCGGGCGAACACTTCCGCAAAACCGTAATCATTGGCGATCGAGGTTAGCGCCGAGGTATCGGTGGTCAGCGCTATCGCCGCATAGCCGCGACGATCCTGCTTGTAGCGGCCGACGATCTCGGCGGCGATATGCTGGGCGTCGGCGGCGCTGCCGCCATTGCCGATGATCAGGAGCTTGTTGCCGGATCGCAGGCTGGCGACGATTGCCGCGGCGATATTGCGCGCCGCATCGAGCAACGCTTCGTCATGGCAGGCGCGATCAAGCGCTGCGGCCGAATTGTCCAGATGAGTAACGATCGGGTCTCTTGAATCCGGGCTCAAAACGCACCATGGAGATTGCAGGCTGCGCCTTTGGTAATGACCGCGCCGCAGTGGCGCAAGCGGGACCCCGCGGCGGTGTTAATGGCCAACATGGGGTCCCGCGCCGGCCAGCAACTGCGTCGCGGTGGCAACCACGTCGGATGCCGGAATCGTGCGCATGCAGGCGTGATCGTTCATCGTGCAAATGGTCCGCTGACACGGTTCACAGGGCGGCGGCGTACTGGTCTGAACCGTCGCTGCGAGCCCATTCAGGGGCGCCCAGAGGTAAGGACTGGTAGGGCCGAAAATGCCCATGGTCGGCGTACCGACGGCGGCGGCGATATGCATCAGACCGGAATCGTTTGAAATCGCGACGCCGGCTGCCGCCATGGCCAGAATGCCGTTGCGCAAATCATTGCTGGTGAGATTACGCACGCCGGCTCCCCCCGCCGCCACCATCTCCGCCGCCAGCGCCATTTCACCGGGGCCGCCGACCACCCAGACATCAAGGCCTTGCCTGGCCAGCATTCGTGCCGCCTCGGCATAATAGGTCCAGCGCTTGGAAGCGCCGACCGACCCGGGCGCCAACGCAACGGCGGGGCTACTGCCCAGGCTGTTGGCCTGCCGCCAGCGCACGATGTCCTCGGCTGTGACCTGCAACTGCGGTACCGGCCATTCCGCCGGAATTGGGGCGCCATCCGGGAGCGCCAGCGAGGCGTTCTTGTCGATAAAACGGGGCAACGTTCTCTCGCCCCAGCGCAACCGGTTGAGCAGGCCGAAGCGGGCTTCGCCGAAAAATCCCACCCGCTCCGGAATGCCGGCGAATGCCGGAGCAAGGGCCGATTTCCAGGTACCGGGAAGGACCAGCGCCGTGCCATAGTTCCGCTCGCGCAACCGCGCCGCCAAACCGCGCTGCTTGGCCAGCGCCAGCCGGCTGCGCGGCAGGTCCCAGACGACGCCGGCGCGGACACCGGGCATGTAATCCACCAGCGGCGCGCACAGCGAGGTCGTAAGCAGGTCGACCGGGCGATTCGGCCAACGCTGCTTGAGCACCCTCACGACGGTATGGCCGCGCACGAAGTCGCCAATCCACATGTAGGGCACGATCAGAATCGGACGAGTGTCGCTGGCATCTTCCAAGGAGCCCCGATACAATGAAGTAGTATTCATACTTTGAGCCGGTTTGCTGCCGCAACCGGCTTTCGGTATCTGCTCCTCGCCAGAACGTAAAGGCGGCCCCGCACGCCGCAGAACGCACGCCGCTCTTCACCAAGCGCGGGTCTCCAAGTTGCCTGTCGGGCGGGACTGGGGCAAAGCTGAGGACACTTAATCGGGGCGGGCATGTCATGCTGCTGGTGACCGGGGGCGCCGGTTTTATCGGATCGAACGTGGTGGCCGCGTTGAACGACGCGGGCCGCACCGATGTGGCAGTCTGCGACGTGCTCGGGCATGAGGGCAAATGGCGCAATCTTGCCAAGCGGCAACTCGCCGATATCGTGCCGCCGGCTGGGCTGCCGGACTGGCTGAAGGGACGCCGGCTCGACGCCGTGGTCCATCTCGGCGCCATTTCGGACACGACGGCAAGCGACGGCGACCTGGTGATCGAAACCAATTTTCGCTTCTCGGTACGGTTGCTCGACTGGTGCACCGCCAATGCGACGCCGTTGATTTACGCGTCGTCGGCGGCGACCTATGGCGACGGTACCCAGGGATTTCGCGACGATACCGCCGTCGATGTGTTGAGGATGCTGCGGCCGATGAACTTGTATGGCTGGAGCAAGCACCTGTTCGACCTGGCTATTGCCCAGCGCGCGGCGGACGGCGAGAAGCTTCCCCCGCAATGGGCCGGCCTGAAATTCTTCAACGTGTTCGGTCCCAACGAATATCACAAGGGCGCGATGATGAGCGTGCTGGCGCGGCGCTTCGACGAGGTCAAGGCGGGCCGGCCGGTGCAATTGTTCAAGTCGTACCGCAAGGGCATTGCCGACGGCGATCAGCGGCGCGACTTCATCTATGTCGACGATGTGGTGCGGGTGATAATGTGGCTGCTGGCCACCCCGTCGGTCAGCGGCCTCTTCAACGTCGGAACCGGCAATGCGCGCAGCTTCAAAGATTTGATGCAGGCGGCCTATGCCGCGCTCGGTATCGGGCCGAATATCGAATATATCGATATGCCCGAGGCGATCCGCGGCAGCTATCAGTACTTCACCCAAAGCGAAGTCGATCGGCTGCGGCGCGCCGGCTATAACGGCGGCTTCACGGCGCTGGAAGATGCGGTCGAGACGTACGTCAAGGGTTACCTCGATCGGCCCGATCGTTTCCGCTGAGCGTGCAACACGTAAACAGGTTCTGATGTTTGATTTTGATGCACTGTCTAACGCGATGGTCGGCCAGACCGTGCTTTGTGTCGGCGACCTTATGCTCGACGAATTCGTCTACGGCGAGGTATCGCGCATTTCGCCGGAAGCTCCGGCGCCGGTGATCGCCGTGCAGCGGTCCGAGACCAATATCGGCGGCGCTGGTAACGTCGCCCGCAATATCGTGTCGCTGGGCGCACGCTGCATCTTCGTCGGGCTGATCGGCGAAGACGACGCAGGCAAGATCTTGAAAGCTCTACTGGCGCAGGAACAGCTGATCGAGCACGTGCTGGTTTCCGATTCGACGCGGCCGACTACGCGAAAGGTGCGCTTCGTGTCCGAGCACTTCTCGACCCATATGCTGCGCGCAGACTGGGAAAAGGCGTCGCCGGCTTCAGCGGATATCGAGCAGAAACTGATCGACGCCATCCTGCCGCTGTTGCAACGCGCCGATATCGTGCTGCTGTCCGATTATGCCAAGGGTGTGTTGAGCGCGCGGGTGATCCGCAATGTCATCGACGGCGCGCGGAAACTCGGCAAGCGTGTCATCGTCGATCCCAAGATCGCCAATTTTGCCGTCTACCGCGGCGCGACGCTGCTCACTCCCAATCGCCGCGAGTTCGCGGAAGCAACGCGCAGCCGTGCCGAAACCGAAACGGAAATCACTGTCGCGGCGCAGGAAGCGATGGTGCTCGCGGACTGCGAGGCCATGCTGGTGACGCTAAGCGAGCAGGGCATGACTCTGGTGCCGCGCAATGGCGGGTCCATTCATGTGCCGGGACATCCGGTCAAAGTGCGCGACGTCTCGGGAGCCGGCGATACGGCCGCCGCGGTGGTCGCTGTGGCGCTCGCGGCAGGTGCCGACTGGGAAACTATGTTGCGCGTCGCGAATGCGGCGGCGGCGGTCGCCGTCAGCAAGAAAGGCACCGCTGTCGTCACGCTTACGGAATTGCGGCGAAAAATCCTGCCGCACGCTTTCCTGGCAGCGGAGGAAAAGATCGTTTTGACCTCAAGCGAACTCGATACGCATCTTGCGGATTGGCGCAGGCAGGGCCTGCGCGTCGGCTTCACCAACGGCTGCTTCGACATTCTGCACCCGGGTCACGTCAAGGTTTTGACCGCCGCGCGCGGTGCCTGCGACCGGCTGATCGTCGGCCTCAACAGCGACGCTTCGGTGAAGCGCCTCAAGGGCGAGGATCGCCCGGTGCAGGACGAGCGAGCGCGAGCCGAAGTACTGGCGGCGCTGGAAGCGGTCGATCTTGTCGTTGTCTTCGGGGAGGACACGCCGCTCGATCTGATCACCCGGATCAAGCCAAGCGTATTGGTGAAAGGCGGCGACTACACCCGCGATCAGGTCGTCGGTCATGAGGCGGTGGAGGCCTGCGGCGGCGAAATCATGCTGATCGATATTCTCGAAGGCTTTAGCACCACCTCTCTGGTGCAACGCGCGCGCGGGGGCAAGGCGTGAACGCCGGCACGATGGCTTCGCCGGTAAAGGCGATGCTGCGGCTCTGGCGCGATTCGGCAGCGTGGGCGGCGGCGGCCGATATCTTCGCGATATTGACCGCGTTCGCGCTTCCCTGGTCGACCTCGCTGGTCGCTATTTTCGCGCTTTGCTGGCTTGCGACGGCGGCGTGGATTCTCGACTACCGGATTTACTTCCGATCGTTGAAGCGCCCGATGTGCTTTCTGCCAATCGCGCTTTTCGCGCTCGCGGCCGTCGGCACCTTGTGGTCCGACGCATCGTGGGCCGCGCGTCTCTATGCGGTGGGGCCGGCCGCGAAACTGCTGGTGCTGCCGGGGCTGTTCTATCATTTCGAGCGCTCGGCGCGCGGGATCTGGGTATTCACAGCCTTTCTGGTGTCCTGCGCTTTATTGATGGCGATGTCGTGGATCGTGGTGTTCGATCCAGGTGTAACGCTCAAGCCTCAGGCGGATGCTTTCCGCGGCATCTTCGTCAAGAACTACATTGACCAAAGCCAGGAATTCGCTTTGTGCGCCGTGGCTTTGCTGTATCCGATCGTCATGCTCTTGCGAGAGAAACGAATCTGGCTGGCCGGATTGCTTGCCGTGCTGGCGTTAGGTTTTTTCTTCAACATGGCCCTCGTCATCGTGTCGAGAACGGCGCTGGTCACCATACCGATCATGCTGGCGGTATTCGCGTTACTTCACCTGAAATGGCGGAGTACCGTCATCATTTTGTGCGCAGCGCTCGCATTGGCCGGACTGGCATGGACGGCCTCGCCGCAGCTGCGCGGGACGATGGCGACCTTCGGACGGGATTATCGGCTCTACAAGGAACTGAATCAGCCGACATCGATAGGAATGCGGCTGGAATTCTGGCAAAAGTCGCTGCGCTTCTTTGCCGAGGCGCCGATCATGGGGCACGGTACCGGATCAACGCGCGGGCTTTTCGAGCAGGCCGCTACAGGCCCGCGGATGCTTGCCGCCGGCCAAGTGATCGGAAATCCACATAATCAGACGCTGAACGTCGCAATCCAATGGGGCGCCGTCGGAATCGTCGTACTGTATGCCATGTGGTGGTCTCATTTGCTGCTGTTCCGCAGAGACGGCCTGATGGCCTGGATCGGGCTGCTGGTGGTCGTGCAGAATGTTTTCACCTCGCTGTTCAATTCGCACCTGTTCGACTTCCACGAAGGCTGGATGTACGTGATCGGGGTCGGAATTGCTGGGGGGACGATGTCGAGGACGCAATCGGAAGGCTGGGGAGGCGGCGGCGAGTTGCTTCAGAGCCATCACGGCTGGCTTGCAGGCGCGAGATACGCTATCAGCAGCCCCGAAACTTTACGCGACCTATCGATATTACCCGGTGCTGGCCAGCGGAATGATGCGTCTCTCGAATCTGACAATGCGCAACTTGCTGATCGCAACGCATGACGCGCTTGCAACGACGCTTGCATTGTTCGCAGCCTTTTACCTGAGATTCGAGGGCGACTGGTTGTTGGCCCGTCTACCGGTCCTGTTGCGCTTCCTGCCCTACTTTATCGCGTTAAGCGTGGTCGTTTGCTACGCGTTCAATTTGACGACTACGAAATGGCGCTTCATCTCATTGCCGGATGCGCTGAACATTTTGCGCGCGGCAACCGTGCTGACGGTTGCGCTGTTGGTGCTGGACTATATTTTTGTAGCACCGAATGTTCACGGCACATTTGTCGCGCCTAACGTTCAGGGCTTATTCTTCCTAGGCAAGATTACCATCATTCTCTACTGGTTTCTGGAGATATTCTTCCTCAGCGCGTTGCGCTTTGCCTATCGCTATTTCCGCTACACCCGGGTCCGCCGCCATGCCCGGACCGAGGATGCCTCACCGGCGCTCCTGATCGGTCGCGCCGCAGATGCCGAGATTCTGTTGCGCGGCATTGAAAGCGGAGCGGTCAAACGTCTGTGGCCGGTGGGCGTGCTGTCGCCGTCACCGGCCGACCGCGGACAAATGATCCGTAATATTCCGGTGCTCGGCGGGCTGGACGATCTTGATGACGTCATCCAGGATTTCGCGAGGCGCAACAAACCGATTGCGCGGGTGGTGATGGCGCCATCCGCGTTTGAACCCGAGGCACACCCGGAATCGGTTCTGATGCGGGCGCGTCGGTCAGGCCTGATAGTCAGTCGTCTTCCCTCGCTTGAGAGTGGAGACGCGCCGCGGCTGACGACGGTTGCGGTTGAGGACCTGTTGTTGCGCCCGTGCGAAAAGATCGATTATGCGCGGCTGGAAGCCCTGGTGAAGGACAAAGCCATTATCGTCACCGGGGGTGGCGGATCGATCGGTTCGGAGATTTGTCACCGCGTCGTAACGTTCGGCGCCGCCCGATTGCTGGTGATCGAGAATTCCGAGCCGGCTCTCTACGACGCCACTGAAACGTTGGACGCGCTGAAAACCGCAGCCGCTGTCCAAGGTCATATTGCCGATATAAGGGACCGCGACCGGATCATGCGGCTGATGGTCGAATTCAAGCCGGACATCGTCTTTCACGCTGCCGCGCTGAAACACGTGCCCATTCTCGAGCGTGACTGGAGCGAAGGCGTCAAGACCAACATCTTCGGATCGGTCAATGTCGCCGATGCTGCGGTTGCCTCGGGCGCGGAAGCGATGGTCATGATCTCGACCGATAAGGCGATCGAGCCGGTTTCGATGCTGGGTCTGACCAAGCGATTCGCCGAAATGTACTGCCAAGCGCTTGATCACGATCAGGCCTCTCGACTGGATGGCAGGCCGCGGATGCGTCTGATTTCCGTGAGATTCGGCAACGTCCTGGCTTCCAACGGGTCGGTGGTGCCGAAATTCAAGGCCCAGATCGAGGCCGGCGGACCGGTAACAGTCACTCATCCCGATATGGTGAGGTATTTCATGACGATCCGCGAAGCTTGCGACCTGGTGATCACAGCGGCTGCGCACGCGCTGACGCCGGTCCGTCCCGACGTTTCGGTCTATGTGCTCAACATGGGCCAGCCGGTCAAAATCGTCGATCTTGCCGAACGCATGATACGGCTTTCAGGTCTGCAGCCCGGCCACGATATCGATATCGCCTTTACGGGGATGCGTCCGGGAGAGCGGCTGAACGAAATCCTGTTTGCAACCGAAGAGCCCACGGTTGAGATTGGGGTTGCCGGCATCATGGCTGCCAAACCCAACGAACCGCCGATGCATGCCATGAAAAACTGGATCGTTCTGCTGGAGCAGGCGATCTCAAGAGACGATCGTGCAACGATCAGAGCTGTTTTGAAAGACGCCGTGCCGGAGTTTAGCTCGGTCTTGACAGCGGAGGCGACTCCAACCTCCGCGGCTACGAACCCAGGTTTCGAAACTGGAAACCGCGCCGGATGAGGCGGAGGAAAAACGCCGCATCGATGAGTGGGGCTTTCAAATGGCTGCGACGCGAGCGCAGGCATTCGAGATTTCCACGAAGTGAAACGCCCCAGCCACTTGTGCTGATTCCGCCCATTTGAAAGTCTGCAACCAGACGCGGCAGATAGCGGACACGAAAGTTGTTCAAGGCCAGAGCCCTCAGCATGTAGTCGTAGTCGGCGGAGGTGATGTAGGTCAGGTCGTATTCTCCCACCGTTTCGGCAACCTCCCGCCGCATGTAGAACGAGGGATGAGGAGGGCCCCAACCGAGCTGATAGGAGTAACGCCGGAATATTCCGCCGCGCCACGATCTCACGAGATGCTTGGTGAAGTGATCAGTCACCATGTTGAGGTCGCCATAAACGATGTCGGCAGTGTTCATCGCTGCCGCGATGTCTCCCAGGACGTTCTGATCGTGGAAGGTATCGTCGGAATTCAGAAATCCCACCGCATCGCCGCTGAACAGAAGTAAGCCCCTGTTCATCGCCTCGTAGACGCTACTGTCTTTCCCGGAGAAAATGCGAATTTGGTCGGATCCGAACGATTCGACGATCTTGACGGTGTCGTCGCTTGACGCCCCATCGATTACAAACATCTCTTTTTCGCGATGATTCTGGCGGAGAAACGATTCGATCGTGAAGCCGATGGTCTTTTGAGAATTATAGCTAGCTGTTATGACGCTAATCTTCATTTGTTGTCTCGTGAGAACGCTCGCATCTCACCTGCACGGTCGGCCGGGCGCCGGATGTTTTTGGTTTGTACCGTTGCGGATCAGGACTGTCAAAACCGCGAACGGATCAAGCTTTGGTTTTCCGGGGCATAAAATGCCGAACTATGGAGGTTTGGTCGCGTGTCGAGTACTCAAGGTCAGGCGCCGCGCAAACAATCGTAATCCCGTTCGGTTCTAAAGCGAAAGTTACTCAGGCACGTGGATGGCCACAGAATCCTGCGCAGCTTTCTCGGCGCTGAAAATCCAGACCAAACCGCCGAAACCGCCAACGATAAAATACATGGCGCCGAACAGCAGAGACACGTTGACGCCTTCATTCGCCGGCAGCCCGGCATACCCGAAAGCCAGCCCCATGGTCGCTTCACGCACACCCCACCCGGCGATCGAAATGGGCATCATCGTAATCAGCATCACCGGAGGGATGAGCTGAAACATCTGGCCGAACGACACCGGCGCGGCGATCGATTGCGCCACGCACCACGCCATGGCCACGGCGAGAATGTGGATCAGCAGCGAAAGTACCGCCAGTTTCGGTTCATGACTGCGGCTGAACATCACGCGGTTTGCGATACCCGAGCAGGCGTAGAGATGATGCGTTCCCCACCAGCGTTTCAACCAGGGCCAATTCAGCCTGCCAAGAACCAAAAAACCAACCCCGCCGGCGAGCGCCGCGAAATCGAGCAGCAGCAGCGCCGACCGGCCGTGCGGGTCGTCGACAAGCCGGTAGCTCCATGGCAGGGTCGCGACGATGATGACGGCAAGCGCGATGAGGCCGATGGCCCGTTCGACGAATACCGAATAGGTCGCCGCGCGCCATCCGGCACCCTTGCGCGCGAGCAGCCACAGCCGCACCGCGTCGCCGCCGATCGAAGAGGGCAGAGTCTGGTTGAAAAATGCGCCGATCATATTGAAGCGCATGGCTTGTACCGGCGTGAGCGGAGCACCGCATTCGGCACTGATCTCGCGCCAGCGCAGCGCGCCGGCAAAAATCTGGAGAAACACCACGACGATCGCCAGGCAGATCCAGCCCACACTTGCGATGCCGAAGCGCGACGCCAGATCGGACAGATTGACCTTACGCAGCGCCAGATAAAGCAGCGCCGCAGAGATCAGTATTTTTACCGTAGTAAGCAGAATCCGGCGCATGTCACGCGCACTCGTCGGGTTGTGGAGACGCCATGGAGGCGAGGATCCGACGGTCGCGCCGGACTATGGCCGCCTTGGTATGGGCTTGGCAACGATCTGGCAATAGCCTCGCAAACGGGTATTGCAGCCTCCTCAATACGGCGGGTAAAGAGGCTTGGGCGGAGCGACGGGTGGAACCTGCGCCGTTAGGGATGTCATGGCAGACCACGCAACATTGATCACGGGCGCGGCAGGATTTATCGGCTTTCACGTCGCGCAGCGGTTGCTGGCGGAAGGCCGCACCGTTGTCGGTCTGGATAGCCTCAATGGTTATTACGATCCCACCTTGAAGCGGGCGCGATTGAGTCTGCTGCGCGGCGATTCGAAGTTCAGTTTCGTGCACGCCGATCTCGCGGACCGGCACGCAACGCGCGAGCTGTTTGCAAAATACCGGTTTTCGGAAGTGATCCATCTCGCGGCGCAGGCCGGGGTACGCCATTCGATCGATCATCCTCATGCTTATGTGGATTCGAATCTCGAAGGTTTTGTCAACGTACTGGAGGGCTGCAGGCACCATGGATGCCGGCACCTGATCTATGCATCTTCATCCTCGATTTATGGCGCCAACGTGAAGCTGCCGTTTTCGGTGGATGATCGTGCCGATCATCCGGTCAGCCTTTATGCCGCCACCAAGAGGGCGAACGAATTGATGGCCTATTCCTACAGCCACCTCTATCGCCTGCCGGCCACGGGTTTGCGGTTTTTCACCATTTACGGGCCGTGGGGGCGGCCGGACATGGCGATATTTCTGTTCACGAAGGCGATCCTCGAGGGCACGCCGATCAAGCTCTTTAACCATGGCAGGATGCGCCGCGACTTCACCTATATCGATGACGTTACTCATGTCATATTGCGTCTGATCGATTCAGTTCCTCAGGGCAATGTGGGGAATGCCAATGGCGCGCCGTCGCGCATCTACAACGTCGGCAACCATCGTCCGGAAGAGTTGATGCACGTGGTGGCGCTTCTGGAGCAAGCGCTGGGACGCAAGGCGGCAACGGAGATGCTGCCGATGCAGCCCGGAGATGTCGTGGAGACCTTTGCCGATACCGGCGATCTGAGGCGCGACATCGGTTTTGCGCCGCAAGTGCCGATTGAAGACGGCGTTCACGAATTTGTTAAGTGGTATTACGACTACTACAAGGTTTGACAGCGAAGTTTGAGGCGGGATGGACAGGCGAATTATTCCACTGATCATGTGCGGCGGCGCCGGAACGCGGCTGTGGCCAGCGTCGCGCGAGGTGCATCCAAAACAATTCCTGCCGCTGTTCGGGCCGCGTTCGACCTTTCAGGACACGCTGTTGCGGGTTTCCGACGCGGCGTTGTTCGAGCCTCCGGTAATCATTACCAATGCGGCCTACCGTTTTATGGTGCTTGAGCAGCTTGCCGAAATCGGGATCAAGGCCGATGTTCTGCTGGAGCCGATGCGGCGCGATTCCGGTCCGGCGATCGCAGCAGGCGCTGCGTTCGCGCAAATCCGCAGCGGCGGCGACGCCGTCGTTCTGGCGCTTGCCGCCGATCACGTCGTACGCGACACGGCGGCTTTCGTCACCGCCTGCCGTCAGGGTGTGGTGGCCGCGGCCGCCGGCCGCATCGTGACGTTCGGAGTGCAACCTGAGCGTCCGGCCACCGAATACGGCTACATCAGTCCCGGTGCGCCGGTTTCCGGCGACGTCCGCGCGGTCGCGAGGTTTGTCGAAAAGCCGGATCCGGAAACGGCTGCGGAATACATCAAAGCCGGTTATCTCTGGAACAGCGGCAATTTCATGTTTCGTGCCAGTGTTCTGCTCGACGAATATCGCAGCATCGATGCGGACAGCGTGCAGGCCGTCGGTGACGCCGTAACCAGGGCGGGGCGCGATCTCGGCTTCGTAATGCTCGATCCGGAATCGTTTGCAAAGGCCGAGGCGATTTCGATCGATTATGCGGTAATGGAAAAGACGACGCATGCCGCCGTCGTGCCGGTGGCGTGCGGGTGGTCCGATGTCGGTTCCTGGCATGCGGTATGGGAGCTGTCGGCAAAAGACAGTCAGGGCAATGCTGCGCAGGGTACTGCCGTATTCGAGAATTCGCGCAACTGCAATGTGTTGACCGACAGGGCGCTGGTTGCGCTGGAAGGCGTCGACGATCTGGTCGTGGTGGCGACGCAGGACGCCATACTGGTGTCGCGTCAGAAGGATGCCAACGGCCTGAAGCGGCTGGTAGCGAAATTGAAAGCGGTCGCGCCGCGGGTGACGGAGGATCATCTCAAGGTGCACCGACCGTGGGGAAATTATCAATCGATCGACGCCGGAGATCGGCATCAGGTCAAGCGCATCGTCGTGAAACCGGGCGGCCGGCTCTCGCTGCAGAAACATCATCATCGTTCCGAGCACTGGATCGTGGTGCGCGGCGCGGCGCGGGTGACGGTCAACGAACTGGTCAAGACCGTCCACGAGAACGAATCGGTTTATATCCCGATCGGCGCAACCCACCGGCTGGAAAATCCCGGCAAGATCCTGCTCGAGCTTATCGAGGTGCAGACCGGGAGCTATTTTGGAGAGGACGATATCATCCGCCTCGAGGACGATTATCAGCGCTCGTAGCCGGCATTTCGCCGGTTTGGTGCTGCTGAACCGGCAATACAGTGTAATTCTTTGAATCAAAACGTGTTTGAGATCGCTTGGCGGGCATTCGCCACATTTGTGACGACGTGCTAGAGAGCCGATGCGCTGGTCGAGGTCGAGGCGGTCTTCGCCGGTTTAGCGGGGTTCATCGGAATGAGTTCAAAGGGGTCGGCGGTTAAAGGCGTGGAGCGCAGGCTTCGCGTCGGCGTCATCGGGGCTGGCATCATGGGCAGCAATCACGCCCGCGTGCTGGCCGGTTTGCCCGGCATTGAACTGGTCGGGATTGTGGATCCGTTGCCGGCGCATCGGTCCCGCGCGACCGAACTGATCGGCTGCCGAACATTCGCAAGTCTCAATGAACTGTTTGCGGAAAACGTCGAAGCGGTCACCATTGCCGCGCCGACGCATCTTCATCATGAGGTCGCGCTGACGTGCATTGGTCGGGATCTTCATGTCCTTGTCGAAAAGCCGATTGCATCGACCGTCAAGGAAGGACGCGACATCGTTGCGGCCGCCCGCCGCGCCGGCGTGACCTTGATGGTTGGCCATGTCGAACGCTTCAATCCGGCCGTCGCCGCCATCAAGGCGGCGATCACGGGTGAAGATATTCTCTCGATCGCCATCACCAGGGTCGGCCCGTTTCCGCCGCGCATGTCGAACGTCGGCGTCGTGATAGACCTTGCGGTCCATGATATCGACCTGATCCGCTGGTTTACCGAATCCGATATTGTCGAAGTGCAGCCGCAGCTCTCCAGCGCGGTCGCCGAGCGCGAGGATATCGCACTGCTGCAGTTCCGCACCGCGTCGGGCGTGCTCGCGCACATCAATACCAACTGGCTCACTCCGTTCAAGGCGCGCAATGTCACCGTCGCGACTCGCGGCAAATACGTGATGGGCGATCTGCTGACGCGCCAGGTCACCGAATGTTTCGGATTCAAGCCCGATGGCAGCTATTCCATGCGCCACTTGCCGGTCGGGCACGACGAGCCGCTCCGCGCCGAACTGATCGCGTTCCTCGATACGGTACGCACCGGTGGCATGCCCGCAGTGACCGGTGACGAGGGCGTGGCCAGCCTTGAAATTGCGATCCAGTGCCTGGAAAGCCCGGCGAAGCCCGCCGCCGCCCGCAAGGGGCCGCGTCGCGCCGTCGGGTGAAAGCGCGATCGCGTTTTAATGTCCAGTTCCCAATCCCCGCAAGGCGCCATGAACCAGTATCTTCGTCCAGATTCCGTGCCGTTCATAGATATCGGTTCGCAGCGCCGCCGGCTCGGCAAATCGATCGATGACGCGGTTGGGCGGGTGCTTGCGCATTGCCAGTTCATTAACGGCCCGGAAGTGGCGCAGCTTGAGGCCGAGCTTGCGGCTTTCAGCGGCGCGCGCCATGTGGTAACCTGCGCCAGCGGCACCGACGCGCTACTGATGGTGTTGATGGCCAAAGGCGTCGGGCGCGGCGATGCGGTGCTCTGTCCCTCGTTCACCTTCTGCGCGACCGGCGAGGCCGTGGCACTGACCGGCGCGACCCCGGTATTCGTCGATGTTGATGAAACGACGTTCAACATGGATGCGGGCGCGCTGAAGCGCGGCATTGCAACGGCGAGAAAGCTCGGGCTGAACCCGAAAGCGGTGATTCCCGTCGACCTGTTCGGGCAGAGCGCCGATCACGACGCCATCGGCGCGGTTGCGCAGGACGAAGACCTTTTTGTACTCGATGACGCCGCGCAGGCGTTTGGCGCGAGCTATAAGGGCCGGCGGCTCGGCACCTTCGGTCTTGTTACCGCGACCAGTTTTTTTCCCGCCAAGCCGCTCGGCTGCTTCGGCGATGGCGGCGCGATCTTCACCGACGATGCCGAACTCGCCGCGACGCTGCGCAGTGTTCGAGTCCACGGCCAGGGCCTGGACAAATACGACAACGTCCGGCTCGGACTGACGGGACGGCTCGACACCATGCAGGCGGCGATCCTGATCGAGAAACTGAAAATCTTCGAAGATGAAATCGTCGCGCGCGATCAGGTCGCGCAGCGCTACGCGCACGGGCTCGGCAATGTTGTGACGGTGCCGCATGTCGCCGGCGGACGCACTTCGGTCTGGGCGCAATACACCATACGGCTCCCGAACGGCAGCGATCGCGACGGCTTTGCCGCCGCGCTGAAGGCGCAGGGCATTCCGACTGCGATCTATTATCCGAAATCGATGCATCAGCAGTCCGCCTATCGAAGTTTTCCGGTCGCCGACGGCGGGCTGCCGGTCAGCGAAAAGCTGTCCAACGATGTCATCAGCCTGCCCATGCACGCCTATCTCGACGAGGCAACGCAGCTGCGGATCATCGAGGCCGTTCGCAGCGCGCTCGCATAGTGCCTGCCTTTTCTCGACAGCCGCAACCGGCTTGCTGTAGAAGCGGCTGATGCTCGGACGTATTTTCACCGTCGGCGGCTATACGCTGCTCTCGCGGCTGACCGGTTTCGCGCGCGATATCATGCTCGCGGCCATCCTCGGCGCGGGACCCGTGGCCGACGCCTTCTTCGTGGCATTGCGGCTGCCTAACCACTTCCGCGCGATTTTCGCCGAAGGCGCGTTCAATGCGGCGTTCGTGCCGGCCTATGCCTATCTGCACGGCCGGAGCCAAACATCGGCGAAACTGTTTGCCGATCGCGTTTTCACATTGCTGTTCAGCATTCAAATCATATTGCTGCTGGTGGCATGGCTATTCATGCCGCAGGTGATCGCGATCCTGGCGCCGGGATTTTCCGACGATCCGGTTCGCGGCGAACTTGCGATCTCGCTGACGCGGATCACGTTTCCTTATCTGCTGCTGGTCACGCTGGTTACGCTTTACGGCGGCATGCTCAACGTCATGCATCGTTTTGCAAGTGCGGCCGCGGCGCCGATATTCCTCAACCTGTCGATGATGGCAACGCTGGCGCTGGCCGCGTTCTTTCCGGGCGCCGGACACGCCGCAGCGTGGGGCGTTTTGATTGCGGGGTTTCTCGAGTTTTTCCTGCTGGCCGGAGACGCCGCGCGGCGCGGCGTCCTGCCAAAATTTACCTCGTTCAAACTTGACGACGATGTCCGCGCTTTTTTTCGTGCGCTTGGGCCGGCCACGATCGGCTCGATGGGGACACAGGTCGCACTGTTCGCCGATACCATCATCGCGACCTTTCTGCCGGCGGGCGCGCTATCGGCGCTGTATTATGCCGACCGGCTCAATCAATTGCCGATCGGCGTAATCGGCATCGCCATCGGCACGGTGTTGCTGCCGGAAATGTCGCGGCAACTCAGGGCCCACGACCGGGCCGGCGCGGCGGCGTCGCAGCGCCGCGCCTTCGATTTCACGTTGTTGTTTTCGGTGCCTTTCGTGGCCGCCTTCCTTACCGTGCCCGACGTCATCATGCGGGCGATGTTCGCGCGCGGCGCCTTTTCCAAGGCGGACGCCGCCGCCGCGGGCGCCACGCTTGCGGCCTACGCAACCGGATTGATTCCGTTCGTCCTGATCCGCAGCGCGGTCGCGACGTTTTACGCCCGCAAGGATACTGCGACACCCGTCAAAGCGGCGCTGACCGGCGTCGCTATCAATGTCGTGATGAAGCTCGCACTGGTCGGATCGCTGGCGCAGGTTGGCCTCGCGCTTGCGACTGCAGTCGGTGCCTGGGTAAATCTGCTGCTGGTGATCGGTTTTGCAGTGCGGGCAGGACATCTTGAACTGGACCGGACGCTGCTGCGGTCATCGGCCAAATTCGCACTGTCCGGCATCGTGCTCAGTGCGGCACTTTGGCTCGCCGCCCGATTCGCGACCACGCAATTTGCGCAAATGAGCGCATTCCGCGACGAGGCCGCCCTGTTGCTGTTGATCGGTGTCGGCGCGATCGTCTATGCCGGATCAATCCTGCTGCTGTTCGGCAGCGGCTGGCTACGGTCCCTTGTGCGCAGCTAAAGCCGTTTGCGCTAACAGCCGATCCGCTGCAATATGATGAAAATCAAGACTGAAAACTGGAGAACCAATGGCTCCCATCAAATTCGGCGTCGGTCAAAGCGTAATGCGCAAGGAAGACGACGCGCTTATCCGCGGCAAGGGCCGTTATACCGACGACCATGCGCCGGCAGCGACCCTGCATGCACTGATGCTGCGCTCGCCGCACGCGCACGCGACATTCACCATTGACGCTACCCGCGCCCGCGGGATGCCCGGGATTGCGGCCATCCTCACCGCCGATGACATCAAGGATCTTGGCAGTCTTCCTTGCCTGTTCAATCTGGAGGTGGATCCGTTTGCCGGCCCGCCCTATGCAATTCTGGCCAATGGCGTGGTGCGCCATGTCGGAGATGGCGTAGCCTTCGTCGTTGCGGACAGAATCGACCAGGCCCGCGACGCGCTCGAGGCCATTGAAGTCGAATGGACGCCGCTGCCGGCGGCGATCGGCGTGCTCAACGCGGTCAAGAAAGGCGCCCCGCAGGTCTGGCCCGATCACGCCGGCAACGTGCTGTTCGACGTGCCAATCGGCGACAAAAAGGCGACTGAGGCTGCATTCGCGAATGCCCACGCGGTCGCCGAGGTCTCGATTGTCAACCCGCGCGTCATCGCCAACTTCATGGAAACGCGCGCGGTGGTGTGCGAATACAACGTCAAACGCGACCATCTCACGCTGACCATCGGCAGCCAGGGCAGCCATCGGCTGCGCGATATCCTGTGCCAAAACATCCTGAAGATTCCGGTCGAAAAAATGCGGGTGATCTGCCCCGACGTCGGCGGAGGTTTCGGTACAAAGTTATTTCCTTACCGTGAATACGCGCTGGCTGCGGTCGCCGCGCGCAAACTGCGCAAGACGGTCAAATGGACGGCCGATCGCGCCGATCATTTTATGGGCGACGCCCAGGGCCGTGACAACGTCACCACAGCGCGGATGGCGCTCGCCGAAGACGGCAAGTTTATCGGCATGGATGTCGACCTGATGGGCGACATGGGCGCCTATCTGTCGACGTTCGGTCCTTATATTCCGCACGGCGGCGCCGGCATGCTGCCGGGACTTTACGATATCCAGGCGTTCCATTGCCGCGTCCGCACCGTGTTCACCAACACCGTGCCGGTCGATGCCTACCGCGGTGCCGGGCGTCCCGAGGCGGCTTATGTGGTCGAGCGGCTGGTCGACGCCGCCGCGCGAAAACTCGGAATGACGCCGGATGCGATCCGGCGTAGGAATTTCATTGCGCCGCGCGCGATGCCCTACAAAACCGCCACCGGCAAGATTTACGATTCCGGCGACTTCACCGCACACATGAAGCGGGCGATGGAAATCGCGAACTGGAGGGATTTTGCCAAACGCGCCAAGGCCGCAAAGAAGCAGGGCCTGGTGCGCGGCATCGGGCTTGCGACCTATGTCGAAGTCTGCGGCACGATGGGCGAGGAGACCGCCAACGTGGCCCTCGATCGCAAAGGCGACGTCACCATCCTGATCGGCACGCAGTCCAGCGGGCAGGGCCATCAGACCGCCTATGCACAGCTTGTCGCCGAACAATTCGGGCTCGCGCCCGAGCGTGTCCACATCGTCCAGGGTGACACCGACCGCATCGCAACCGGCCTCGGCACCGGCGGGTCGGCTTCGATTCCGACCGGGGGCGTCAGCGTCGAGCGCGCCACGCGGGCGCTGGGTGCAAATTTGCGGGAGCTTGCCGCCGATGCTTTGGAAACCAGCACCGCCGACTTAGAGATCAGCGACGGCGCGGTGCGGATTGCCGGCACCGACCGATCGATCTCGTTTGCCGATCTTGCAAAACGACCCGGTGTCGATCCATCGAAACTTAACGCCAGCGCAACCTTTACCAGCGCCGATGGCACCTATCCGAACGGTACCCATCTCGCCGAAGTCGAAATCGACCCCGCCACCGGCAAGATCCGGATCGTCAACTACGTTATCGTCGATGATTTCGGTGTGACGCTGAATCCGCTGCTGCTTGCCGGCCAGGTTCACGGCGGCGCGATGCAGGGCATCGGCCAGGCGCTGATGGAGCAGGCGGTCTATGAGCCGAAGGATGGCCAACTGGTCACTGGAACGTTCATGGATTATGCGCTGCCGCGCGCCGCCGATGGTCCGTCGTTCGTGTTCGAAACCCGCAACGTCCCCTGCAAGACCAATCCGCTGGGAGTGAAAGGCGCGGGCGAGGCCGGCGCGATCGGTTCCTGCCCGGCCGTCGTCAATGCGATCATCGACGGGCTGTGGCGCGAATATAAAATCGACCACATCGACATGCCCGCAACCGCAGAAAGGGTCTGGATTGCGATCCGCGAGCATCAGCGGCGCCATAGCCTGTGACATTTTGCCTTTTCGTCACGGAATGAAATGCCGGCTCTGGGGTTAGACTGACATAGCTGAAGTCTGCTCTTGGCAAACCAGCGGACTGATTTTGAAAACCAAGGAATGGGGAGTCGGTTGATGATACGGACAGTCGTCGTCGCGGGAGCGTTATTGCTGGGAATTGGTGTGGTCGCAGCGCAACAGGACGCGCTGAAAAGTGCGCAGGCCATCATGAAGGCAAATGGCAAGAGCCTCGGCGGCGTTCTGGGTCCAATGAACAAGGGTGAAAAGCCGTACGATCAAGCGGCGGTTAACGAGGCGCTGAATACGCTGGACGATACCGCCAAAAAGCTTCCGACAATGTTTCCGGAGAGCATCAAGGGCATGAAGGCGGAAGGCGATTACAGCCCGTCATCCAAGATCTGGGAAGACAAGGCAGGTTTTACCGCCAGCATTGCGACCTTCGCCAAGACGGTGACCGACGCCAAGGCTTCGGTCAAGGACCTAAACACGCTAAAAGCGGCCTTCCCGGCGATCGGGAAATCGTGCGGCGGATGCCACGAGACGTTTCGCGTGAAGAACAGCTAGAACAGTCGTCGGCAGAATTCGACCGGCAGTCTCGAAGACAAAAAAAAGGTCAACGGCTTTATGGAGATGCGAAGTGCTTACGCGACAATCCGCCATGTGCGCGGTTTCGTGACGACACCTGCTTAAGCTGAGAAGAGATGCGTCGCAGACGTCGAAAGGGCGGACGCCAAGTATCCGCCCTTTCCCGAAAAATCCTGCGACGCAGACCTACTTCATCACTTGTCCGCGAATTTCGCCGCCCGGATTGGCTGCTGTGTGGACGTTGACGTAGTACTTGCCCGCTGCCAGGTCGGCCGCCTGTTCGTCGGTCAGCGTGGCGCTGCCATCGGAACCGCTGGCGGTGTTCGTAATCGGGACCTTGACGCCGGCGTTCTTGCCGGGTTCAGCGGGCCCATGGAAATGCGCCGCCGTCGCCGGACCGGAGAGCCCCGAATAAGTCAGCTTCCAGCTCAGCTTCTTGGAGGCTGCATCGTAGTCGATGTCCGCCGTGCCGGTCGCTGCGCTGCTGTTGGGCGGCACTTCGGACTTGCCGTCAAGGGTCGCCTTCATCTTGTCGGCAAAGGCCGGTCCGGCGAAGGCAAAAGTTGCGCCGATTGCGAGCGTGGCAAGCGTGACTTTGGTTTTAGACATGGTTTTCTCCCTGTTGACGACGATTTAGAACAACGCGATTTTGGATTTATTCCCGGACTTCGCTGAATTGCGGCTAAATTCCGTTGAAGCGATTGACCAAACTCTTCTCCATACTGCCTTGAAGTGAACGGCCCTATGATAGCGGATAAGCGCGTGCTGCGACGATTTTTTCACGTCCTGGTGATTGCCGGCGTCGCCGGCCTTGGCATTTTCTGGACGCTGACAATCCCGGCGGTCGTTCCTGCCGATGTGTTGCCAACCCGTGCGCCCGATCTGGCTAATGGTCTCACAACGTTCAATGCGGGCGGATGTTCTTCCTGCCACGCGGTGCCCGCCCAGCCCGACCGCACCAGGCTCGGCGGCGGCCTCGCCATCCCGTCGCCGTTCGGGACTTTCTATGTGCCGAATATCTCGCCCGATACGAAGGACGGGATCGGAAATTGGACCGAGGCCGACTTCGTCACCGCGGTCATCAAGGGCACGTCGCCCGCCGGAACGCATTATTTCCCGGCATTCCCCTATACGTCATACCAGCACGCCGGGATCGAGGACGTCCGCGATCTTTTCGCCTGGTTGAAAACACTGCCGCCAGTGCCGGGAAAAGCGCGTGATCACGATGTACCGTTTCCGTTCAATATGCGGCGCAACGTCGGAATCTGGAAATGGCTGTTCATGGACGGCAAGCCATTCACCCCCGACTCCAATCAATCGATGCGGTGGAATCGCGGCGCCTACCTGGTCAACGCGCTCGGCCATTGTGCCGAGTGTCACAGTCCGCGCAATTTTCTGGGCGGTATTGTCGCCGCACAACGTTTCGCCGGCGGCCCCAATCCCGAGGGCGAAGGCTGGGTGCCGAATATCACCCAAAAGGGCCTCGCGGACTGGAGTACCACGGATATCGCGTATTTCCTCGAAACCGGCCTGACGCCCGAGGGCGACACCGCCGGCGGTTCGATGGCGCGCGTGATCCGCAATACCTCGCAACTAGGCGCCGAAGATCGTGCTGCCATGGCGGATTATCTGAAATCGCTTCCGCCAGTGAACGGTCCGCCGCGGCCCAAGAAAAAGGGGTAGCGAGGGAGCCGCGCTCCAGCGCCGCCCCTCGCATGCATGGGCAACTAAAGCTGTGCAGGTCGTTTCCGCGCGGGCGGGGGATCAACACCCTTCGTCGCATGGATGTGGCGAAAGCCATGTTGAAGCGCTACTTTCCACTGCCGGCCTGGCGTGGTTCTGTGCGGCGCATTTCTATTAAAACGATTCTCCGTCTTCATGAACATCATCAAGGCCGTCTCGCTCAAACTTGCCAGTTCGATGATGTTCGCGTTGATGAGTGCGCAAGCCCGTTATCTCGGCGAAGCGTTTCCGGTCGGCGAGGTGGTATTTTTCCGCGGAATTTTTGCGCTGCTTCCCATCTTGATTTTCTTCGGCTACCGACGACAGTTGCGCGGATCGCTGACCACCAACCGGCTGACCGCCCATGTCATTCGCGGTCTTTTCAGTCTTGTCGGCACGTTTTGCTCTCTGGCGGCGCTGGCGCGGCTGCCCATCGCCGATGTCACCGCCATTGCCTTCATCGCGCCGCTGATCACCGTGATTTTCGCCGCGCTGGTCCTGAAGGAACAGGTGCACGTTTATCGCTGGTCGGCGGTGGCGGTCGGTTTTGGCGGCGTCATCCTGATGCTGTCGCCGTATCTCGGCAATCATGCCGCGCTCACCACGCCGATGATGTTGGGGCTGGCATTTGCGCTGACCAACGCAATTTCCTCCGGCGGGGCGACGATTCAGATCAGGCGGCTGACCGCAACGGAAACGTCTTCTTCGATCGTGATTTTCACCACGCTGCTGGTGATAGCGGCGTCGCTGCTCACAGCGCCGTTCGGATGGCGGCTGCCTGCGACGGCACCCGAAGTGGCGCTGCTGATCGGCATCGGCATATCCGGCGGGCTCGGGCAGATGCTGTTCACCGAGAGCTACCGCTACGCGCCCGCGTCGTTTTTGGCGCCATTCGATTATATGTCGATGTTGTGGGCGTTCCTGCTCGGCTACTGGGTATTCGGCGAGGTGCCGACCGGCTACGTGATCGGCGGTGCCGCAGTCGTCGCAGCCGCGGGGATATTCGTCATTCTGCGCGAGCGCCAGCTCGGATTGAAGCGGTTGCGCGACACCCCGATATCGCAGATTTCAACTATGGTCGACGACGAGGACGATCCGGATGCGCCTGTTACCGCGCTCGCCAAAGCATCGTAGCGGCTGTCCAGCGACAGCCTCAACCAGTTCCGAAAGCCTTGAAGGTGATGATGGTATGGGTGTCCTGAATGCCCGGAATCACCTGGACCTTTTCATTGACGAAGTGCCCGATGTCGGTGTCGTTATCGACATAGAACTTCACGAGCAGATCGTAGTCGCCGGCCGTCGAATAGATCTCCGAGGCGATCTCGGCCTCCGCGAGCGCATTGGCGACGACATAGGACTGGCCGAGTTTGCATTTGAATTGGATGAAAAAAGGAACCATGCTCACGTCTCCGGAAGGCGTCGCGCCAAAGCCCAATATAGCGTGTAAGTCAACTTGCTGCCAATGGCAGGGCGCGTTACGGAGGGATATCGGCTTGAATTGGCGGTCGCGAGCAGGACGATGACAATTCCGATTGCGCTCACAATCGCCGGCTCAGATTCATCGGGAGGCGCCGGCATCCAGGCGGACATCAAGACATTTGCCGCCTTCGGCGTCTACGGCGCGTCCGTCATCACAGCGCTCACCGCGCAAAACACCCAAGGCGTCACCGGCGTCCATCAGGTGCCCGCCGATTTCGTCACCGCGCAGATCGACGCCGTGTTTGGCGATCTCGACGTGAAGGCGGTGAAGATCGGCATGGTTGGGCAGCGAACGGTGATCGATGCCATCGTGGCCGGTCTGGACCGCTGGTCGCCACGGCACGTCGTGCTTGATCCGGTGATGGTTGCAACGTCGGGCGATCGGCTGCTCATGCCCGATGCGGTGGAAGCGATGAGAACTACACTCATTCCGCGCGCCTCGCTTATCACACCCAATCTCCCGGAAGCGGCAGCACTGCTCGATGAGGCCATTGCCTCCAGCGAAGCCGCTGTCGAACGTCAGGGCAAATGTCTGCTGGCGCTGGGCTGCGGTGCGGTACTGATCAAGGGCGGACACGGGCAGGGCGCCGAAAGTATCGACTATCTCATCGACAGGAACGGCGTTGTAGCGCTGCCGGCGCCACGCATCGACACCAAGAATACCCACGGCACCGGATGCTCATTATCGTCGGCGATTGCAGCAGGCTTTGCCAAAAATGACGGGTTAGAAACCGCGGTTCGCAATGCCAAGGCCTGGGTGACTGCCGCGATCGCCGCGGCCGAACGCCTCGATGTCGGGCGCGGCCACGGACCGGTGCATCACTTTCACAACTTCCATTAGCACACGTCGTGGCGGCCGTTTCCCTGCCGGCCTGCTTTGGCTCCCTTGCCCGCGCGTTGCAGGTCGCCTACAAAGCGCGCATGACAAATTCCTCTCCATCGTTGCCTGTTGCGCCTGCGGACATCGACGCTGCCGCGCGCGTGCTGGCTCCATTCGCGGTGCGAACGCCGTTGCTGTCATTGCCGGCGCTTGACGAACGCGTCGGTGCAAAGGTTTTCCTCAAACCCGAAATGCTGCAGCGGACGGGATCGTTCAAATTTCGCGGAGCGTTCAATAAGTTGTCGTCGATCCCGCAAGCCGCGCGGGGCGGCGGCGTGGTGGCGTTCTCGTCCGGCAACCATGCGCAAGGCGTTGCGGCAGCGGCACAGATTCTCAACATGCGGGCGACCATCGTGATGCCGGCCGACGCGCCGCGCTCCAAGCGCGAGCGCACCATGGGCTATGGCGCCGAGGTCGTGTTGTACGACCGCGACCGCGAGGACCGCGAGGCAATTGCCCGCAGGATTGCGGGCAAGCATGGCGCGACGCTAGTGCCGCCGTATGACGATCCCCAAGTCATTGCCGGCCAGGGTACCGTTGGCCGTGAGATCGCCGAAGACATGGCCGCGCTTGGCCTGACGCCGGATATCGTCATCGCGCCGGCATCGGGCGGTGGACTGGTCGCCGGTGTGGCGACCGCCGTGCTGTCGCGGTATCCGCAGGCGGTCGTGATGTCGGCCGAACCTGAAGGTTTTGACGACCATGCGCGCTCGCTGAGTGTCGGCAGACGGGAGGCGCACCAGGCCGAGGGGCGCACCATCTGCGATGCGCTGATGGCCTCAATTCCCGGTGAAATCACTTTCGCTGTAAACCAGCGGCTGCTGGTGCGCGGCGTCACGGCATCGGACGCTGAAGTGGGGGCTGCGGTCGCTTTCGTATTCCGCGAATTGAAGCTCGTCGTCGAACCCGGCGGGGCCGTAGGTCTGGCCGCATTGCTTGCCGGCCGCGTCGAGGCGCGCGGCAAAACCATTGCGATCGTGCTGTCGGGCGGCAACGTCGATGCGGATTTATATGCGAGATTGATAGCCTGACGGCTGGATCACGAGAAGAATGCGATCTTCTCGGCTTGGCTCATGCGCCGGATCGGCCCCAGTGGATCGGCGGGTATCTCCGATCGTCGCACAATTCCACTGGCGATCAGTGCAGCGCCCAGCGATGGTTCCAGTTCCACCTCGGTTTGCTGCGCGACAGCGCTGGATACGGGTATGGTCGCCATGGTCTCGGTTTCGGCAAGCTCAGGTTCATCAAAATCCGGAGCAGCCATCTCCAGCGCAATCAGGTCCAGCACGGCATCGTCATGTGCGGTCTCGACGCCGGCCGCGGCGGTTTCGGCGCGCACAGACGCGACGATGTATTCAGGCGGCCCGGCTGTTTCCATATCCATGCCAGCGTCGGCGCTCCCGGATGACGGCGCCGGATTTGCCGTCGCAACGGGGGCTTCATCCTTAGCAATCTCCGATGAAAACGCCTTCGTTTCCGGGGGTGCGAGAACCGATGATTGTGCCGCGTCGTCACCGGAAAGGTCCCTCAGCCGCCGATCGATCAGCGCGAACGCAGCGCCTAATGCGGCTTCGGTATCGCTCGAAGCGAGGTGGCTGCAACCCTTTTCGATGGCGCTGGCCTCGAAATCGATTAGATCGTAAATCCGGCCATCGGCTCCGATTTCGCGCAATCTGCACAGGGTTTCGCGGATCACCCGGGCGCCGTTGCGGATCGGCGCGAGCGATGCTTCGACCGCCGCGTACCCAAGCGCTGCCGATGCCGCGGCCCTTGCTTCGTCGACGGCGTTCCGGATGACCGCCAGCGCCTCAGTCAAGCCGTTTTCCGGCGCCGCTTTGCTTTCAATGGCGATATTCGCTTCGATCCGCGCTACGGCGTCCAGCACCATGCGGGTGTCGGCGTTGCGGTTGCGCTTGGCGTATTCGCTGAGAAACCAGCGGCCACGCGACGTTTCCATGAAGGCGTCGCGGATGGCGTCGTAGTCCGCCTCGCCCGGCTGCGCGGCACGAGCGGAAATCGGCGATAGGGCGAATGCTTCGTCGGCCATGTACAACCCATCGCGCAAATCACCGCGCATTGCTGCTACGATCATCACGAACCCAAGCGAATCGCAATTGAATTGATGCCATTCGAATCACAAATCCCCATTGCATCGCAAACCGCACCGAAGCGATTCGCGACGCGGCTGGCGCTGTTTTACGCTACGCTGTTCGGCCTCGTCGGAACGCATCTGCCGTTTTTTCCGGTGTGGCTGAAGTCGATCGGCATCGACGCGTCATGGATCGGGATCATCACGGCAGTGCCATCGCTGACGCGGTTCACGGTCCTGCCGTTCGTCACCGGGGTCGCCGAAAAGCACCAGTCGCTGCGCGGCGCCCTGATTGCCACGGCTTTCGCGAGCGCTTTTGGGTTCTCGCTCATCGGCACGTTGCATCAACCGCTGGCGGTATTCCTCGCCTATGCGGTCACCGCCTGCCTGTGGACGCCGATGACACCGCTCACGGATGCCTACGCGTTGAAAGGCGTTGCGCGGTACGGCCTCGACTATGGACCTTTGCGGCTATGGGGCTCGGCGGCGTTCGTGGTGGGAGCCCTTGCATGCGGGTTGCTGGTCGATGTCATCGCAGTCAGACACCTGATCTGGGTTATTGCGGCGGTAGCGGGGCTAGGGGCGCTTGTCAGTCTCGGACTTCGACCGCTCGACCTTCCAAAGGCGCTTTGTGCACCGGCGTCGGACGCGACTGCATTGCTGCGGCACCCGGGCTTTCTCGCGATCATCGTGGCGGCGGCGCTGATCCAGGGCAGTCATGCCGCCTACTACACGTTCGCCTCCATTGCCTGGCAGAATTCGGGCCTCGGCGGGCTGACCATCGCCGGATTGTGGGCGGCGGGCGTGATTGCCGAGATCGTGGTGTTCGCGCTGTCGCCGCGGTTCACACTGTCGCCTGCGACACTCGTGGCCATCGCGGCGCTTAGCGCCGTCGTGCGATGGCTGATCACGGCGCAGGAACCATCGTTGCCGGTGCTCGCGGTCGTTCAACTCGCACACGGACTGACTTTCGGGCTCACTCAAATCGGCACGATGGGGCTGATGGTGCGCCATGTGCCGGGCCACGTAATGGCGAGGGGGCAAGGTTACCTGACCGCTTGCACCGGAATCGTGACGAGCATCGCGTCGATGTTGTCGGGCGCAGTGTATGCGCGGCACGGGCAGGGCGTGTACTACATCATGGCTGCGATGGCATTTGCCAGCGCCGTGGTAATGTCGCTGGCGCGTCACCGGCTGGAGCGTCAGCCCCATAGTGCGGGGTCCGGCGGATAGACGGTGCTGCCATCGTACCGCAGGCCGCCGTTGCGATCTCCGGCCAGCAGCAGCGGCCCGTCGAGATCGACGAAGCGGGCCTGGTGCGCAAGCAGCATCGCCGGCGCCATCGCAAGCGAGGTCGCGACCATGCAGCCGACCATGATCTCGAAGCCGAGCGCCTGCGCCGCTTCCGCCATCGCCAGCGCTTCAGTCAAGCCACCGGTCTTGTCGAGCTTGATATTGATGGCGTCGTAGCGCTCGCGCAGGCGTTCCAGCGAGGCGCGGTCGTGAACGCTTTCATCCGCGCAGACCGCCACCGGCCTGCGAATGCGCGCCAATAGCCCGTCCTGTCCGGCGGGGAGCGGCTGTTCGACCAGGGTGACGCCGACAGCCTCGCAGGCGGCGAGATTCTGCTCGAGATTGGCCGGGGTCCACGCCTCGTTGGCATCAACGATAAGCTCGGATTCCGGAGCTTCCTTGCGGACGGCTGCGATCCGGTCGCCATCACCATCGCCGCCGAGCTTGATCTTGAGCAGCGGCCGGCTGGACGCCTTGGCTGTTGCCGCCGCCATGGCTTCCGGAGTTCCCAGCGAGATCGTAAACGCGGTGGTGCAGGCTCTCGGCGTCGGCCGTCCGAGCAAATCCCAGGCCCGCCGGCCGCCGAGCTTGGCTTCCAGGTCGAGCAGCGCGCAGTCCAGAGCATTACGCGCTGCGCCCGCCGGAAGGGCGCCCTGCAATGCCTGCCGGTCGAGGCCACCGCGCAACGCCTTTTCTGTCGAAAGGATCGCAGCCAAGGTTGCTTCCGGCGTCTGGCCATAGCGGGCATAAGGGACGCACTCACCCCGCCCCGTATGGTTGCCCCGGCTGACCTCCGCCAGTACCGTAACCGCCTCGGTCTTGGCGCCGCGGCTGATGGTGAAGGCGCCCGCGATAGGCCAGCGTTCGATTCGCGCGGCGAGCTTTGGCGGTTTGCTGGAAGTCATTTTAAAATCTGCAATTTCTGAACCGCAGGGTTGCCCGGCGCAACCAAGTATGGCTGGTTAGGATCGTATGCCACAAGGCAACGGCGAGGGTTGGATTTTCTCTCGGTCGCGCGGGAACCGCAGGAGTTGACATTGAACGGCGGGCCGACACTGGAGCGGATTGCACAGGGTGACGGCCTTGCGCTGTGTGCCGCGGGCTCGTGGACCGCCCGCTTCGCGCCGGATCTTGAACTGCTCGTCGGCGAGGCCGAGAAACTCACAGGAAGCCGCCCGAATATCTTCATCGACGTGTCGCAGGTTTCCAAGCTCGACACCTTCGGAGCTTGGCTGATCGAACGTCTGCGGCGCAGCCTGACCGACGGCGGGATCGAGGCGAAGATTGCCGGCCTTTCGGCGAATTATTCGAGCCTGGTGGATGAGGTGCGCCGGGTCGAAACCGTACCTGAACCGGAGGCGGTGGCGGTGACGGCCACCGGCCTCTTGAACCAACTCGGCCGCAGCGTGTTCGGAGTCGGCGAAGCCCTGGTCGGCCTGATTGCCATGCTGGGGGCCGTGCTTGCTGCAGGGGGGCGGGTTTTTCTTCATCCATCCGGATTCCGCCTTACCTCGACTGTCCATCATCTCGAGCAGGTGTGCTGGCGCGCGGTACCGATCGTGGTGCTGATCACCTTCCTGATCGGATGCATCATTTCGCAACAAGGCATCTTTCATTTCCGCAAATTCGGCGCCGACGTCTTTGTCGTGGACATGCTGGGCGTGCTGGTGCTGCGCGAAATCGGCGTCCTGCTGGTGGCGATCATGGTGGCGGGCCGGTCCGGCAGCGCCTATACCGCCGAACTCGGTTCGATGAAGATGCGCGAGGAGATCGACGCGCTGCGCACCATGGGTTTCGATCCGATCGAGGTCTTGATTCTGCCGAGGATGCTGGCGCTGGTCATTGCGCTGCCGATCCTGGCCTTTCTGGGCGCGGTCGCGGCCCTGTATGGCGGCGGGCTGGTGGCGTGGCTCTACGGCGGCGTCGATCCGGAGGCGTTCCTGCTTCGCCTGCGCGATGCGATCTCGATCGATCACTTTACGGTCGGCATGATCAAGGCGCCGGTGATGGCGGCGGTGATCGGGATCGTCGCCTGCGTCGAGGGGTTGGCGGTTGAAGGCAGCGCCGAGTCGCTCGGACAACACACCACGTCGTCGGTAGTGAAGGGAATATTCCTGGTGATCGTAATGGACGGCGTGTTCGCGATCTTCTTCGCATCGATCGGAATGTAGCGATGTCGATCGACGTCTCCGATCCCATTATCCGAGTTCGCGATATTTCAGTGCAGTTCGGCGCCACCAAGGTGCTCGATCGGCTTAATCTCGATGTCAGACGCGGCGAAATACTTGGCTTCGTCGGCCCCTCCGGCGCCGGCAAATCGGTGCTTACGCGCACCATCATCGGGCTGATACCCAAGGTCAGCGGGCGCATCGAGGTGTTCGGGATCGATCTCGACGCTGCGGATGCCGAAGCGCGGCGGGGCGTCGAGCGGCGGTGGGGCATCCTGTTCCAGCAGGGCGCTCTGTTTTCCTCCCTGAGCGTGCGGCAGAATATCCAGTTTCCAGTGCGCGAATATCTCAATCTCTCGCAGCGCCTGCTCGATGAGATCACCATCGCCAAGCTCGGCATGGTCGGGCTTAAACCGGAAGTGGCCGACCGTTTTCCGTCGGAACTTTCCGGCGGCATGATCAAGCGTGTCGCGCTGGCGCGTGCGCTGGCGCTCGATCCGGAACTGGTGTTCCTCGATGAGCCGACCTCAGGCCTCGATCCAATTGGAGCCGGCGACTTCGACGAACTGGTGCGGACCCTGCAGCGTACTTTGGGCCTGACCGTTTTCATGGTAACCCACGATCTGGACAGCCTTTATACCGCGTGTGACCGCATCGCCGTTTTAGGAAACGGCAAGATCATTGCAGCAGGAACGATTGACGACATGAAGGCTTCGCAGCATCCCTGGTTGCAGCAATATTTCCACGGCAAGCGCGCCCGCGCTGTCGTGGTCTGAGTGGAGCTGAACTGATGGAAACGCGGGCGAATTTCGTCCTGATCGGATCGTTCACGCTTGCGGTGATCGTGGCGGCGTTCGGCTTCGTGCTGTGGTTTCAAAGCCTGCATACCACCAAGCAACGCAGCCCGATGCGCATCGTTTTCGAGGGACCGGCGGCCGGCTTGCGGAACGGCGGCAGCGTCAATTTCAACGGCATTCGGGTCGGAGAGGTGATCTCCGTGAAGTTGGACAACCCGCGGCGGGTTGTCGCACTGGCGATGGTCGAGAACAACGCCCCGATCCGCAAGGATACGCTGGTGGGCCTCGAATTTCAGGGCTTGACCGGGGTCGCGGCCATATCGCTGAAGGGCGGCGAGGTGGCCGCGCCGCCGGTTCCGCTCGATGAGGACGGCGTTCCGACACTGACCGCCGATCCAAGGGCGCTGCAGGACGTGACGGAATCGATCCGCGCCACCTTGCAGAACATCAACAGGGTGGTGGCCGACAATCAGGAAGCCGTCAAGAACTCGCTGCTGAATCTCGAGACGTTCACCTCGTCACTGGCCCGCAACGCCGACAAGATCGACAACATCATGCTCAAGGTCGATGGCGTGATGGGGAAAGCCGCCGGGGTGATGGCCAAGACCGACAATTTGATGATTGGGCTGAACACGCTGGCCGGCGGCAAGGACGGCGGTGAACTTTTCCAGGCGGTGAAATCGATCCGCGAACTGGCCGATGACTTCGACAAGCGCTCCGGTGCGCTGATGGCTGACGGACGACGCACCCTCGGCGATATTAGCCGCGCCGTGAACAATCTGGACAAGAACCCGACCCGCCTGCTGTTCGGCGCAGGCAGCAGCAGCACGCCAGCGGAGGCGCCCAAGCCGACGGTGCCGGAAAGACCGCCGGCGGCCCAGAAGCGGCAGTAGCCAAGCTACAGCGGAATTCGTGTCCCGGACGCGGGCGGCATTCAAGGCGATGCGAAGCATCGCCGATGCCGCTCCGCAGAGCCGGGACTGTCACGAATATCGCAACGCGATCAGTCTATCCCAGCCGCCCTGCGGCGTGGGCGAGCAGGGTGTAGACCAGCCCGGTTTCCGAGATAAGATGGCCGCGCAGCGCCGCGGTTCCGCGCTCGTCGCGCGCAACTTCATCGAGCAGCCGCTCGAACTCCTGGATGTAGCGGTCGACCGTCTGCTTGAAGTTGCGGTCGGAGCGGTATTTGCGGCTGACTTCATCGAAGGCTTTCTGGCCGGACGGAGTATACAGGCGCTTGCTGAATGCCTTGCTCTCGCCGCGCTGATAGCGATCCCACATCTCGCCTGCGAGGTTGCGATCCATCAACCGGCCGATATCGAGCGACAGCGATTCCAGAGGATTTCCACCCGCCACCTGCTGGGTGCTGCGGCCGCGGGGAATATCGCGGTCGTTGCCGCCGGTGTCGGCGCGATTGAGCAGATCGGAGAGCCATCCGTCCTGCCCCTGGTCGGAGCTTGCTGGGCTGACCGGAGGCGCCTCGGTGCGGCGCGACGACGGCATGCCGAGATCCGGTGGCGGCAAATTCGACGCGCTTCGCGGCCCGGACCGCGATGGGGGCTCGTTGCGTCCGCCGGCGGTTGCCAGCATCGGCTCTTCCTCGTGCTGCGAACTGCCGCGCCCGGCCCCGACGACGTCGAGCCCACGGCCGTGACGCGCGACGATCCGGTTCAATTCGGCCAGCGCTTCGATCTGGTCGACAATGACCTTGCGCATCTGCGCGGTACTTTCGGCCGCTTCCTGCGGCATCTCGAATACGCCGCGGCGAAGTTCGCCGCGGGTGGCTTCGAGTTCGGCGTGCATTTCGGAAGCCATCTGCTTCATACCCTCCACCACCGCCGCAAACTTGTCCGCGGACTGCTTGAACATGGCATCGGCTTCCTCCGTGCCCTGCTGGTAGATCTGGTGCATCGCCTCGGAGGTGAGGCGGCGTTCCTCTTCAGCCGCGTCACGAACCGCCTCAAACTGCCGGCTGATCGCGGCTGAGCCCGCACCGGCGGTTTCCGCAACTACGCGCGCGATATCGCGGGCGCGCTCTTCGGCCGCCGCCAGCGATTCGTCGAGCAAGCCCGTGAACCGGGTCAGACGCTGATCGAGGTCGGTGGTCCGCATATCGATCGTCGTGACCAGGGCTTCCAGCGCCGCCTTGCGTTCGCCGACAGATGCGGTAGTGCTGCGGTTGCTCTGCTCGACCAAAGCCGCGGCCTTGGCCAGCGCGCTTCCGTGGGTTTCGAACTGTTTCGACAGGGAGCCGAGGTCTTCCAGCGCCTTCGAGGTCTTGACATTGAAGACCGACAACTGGTCATCAAGCGTCTGGGTGGCGACGCCGTTGCGCGAGGTCACATCGTTCATGGCCGAGACGAAGTCCGCGACGCGCGTGACCAGAGCCCGCTCCAGCGAGTTGAGATTGTCATGGGCGCCGGTAAGCACTTCCTGCAGCAGGATGTTGCCCTCGCGCAGCCGTTCGAACAGGGCGACCGTATCGGTGCGCAGGATCTTGCTGGTTTCCTGCATTTCGGTCACCGCCGCGATCGACACCTGACGCGACTGATCGATGGCGGACCGGGAAGCTTGCTCGAGATCCTTCAGCGATTTGCTGATTGCGCCGGTCGCCAGATCGCCGGCGCTGGTGATCGTGCGCGCGACGTCGCCTCCGTTGGTGATCATCGATTGCGAGAAGGCCTGTCCGCGGGTTTCGATCGATTTAAGGGCGTCGGTTGTAACGCGATCAATGTCGACGGTGAGCTGGTTGGTTCTGGAGCTGAGGGCCTCGACGAGGGACCCGCGTTTGTTGTCGACGATCTGCGCGAGGCGATCGGTCTGCTGCTGCACGTAAGTGACGACTTCCTCAGTCTTGCCGGTCATGGTCGAACTGAAGCTGCCGGTGGCGGCAAAAACCGAACGCTCAATATCGGACGAAGTCGTTTTCATCTTCGCGCTGACTTCGTTCGACGCGGCGACCAGCGAGTTCTGCGCATTGAGAGCGCTGGTTTGAATGTTGTCGGTCGTGTTCGCGGCGGCCGCAGTGAGCGAGCGCTCGATGTCGGCGGAGACCGACTTGATCTGACTGACCGCTTCGACAGACGTGGCCGCAAACGACGCCTGGGCTTCGCGGGCGCTGTTCAGAATGGAGGCGGCGGTATCCGCACCGAGCGCCGTCAACGTGCGCTCAACGTCTTCCGTAAGCGATTTGACGTGACCGGCTGCATCCGCGGACGCGGTGACCAGCGTGGTTTGAACGTCGCGGGCGCCGCTTCGGATCGATTCGGCGGTCGCCATCCCGGCGGCAGTCAGGGTTTGTTCAACATCGGCAGCCAGCGCCTTGACTTGGCTGGTTGCATCGGAAGAGGCCGCCACCAGCGTCTGCTGGGCGTCGCGCGCGCTGGTAAGAATGGACTCGGCGGTCGTCGTACCGGCCGCGGACAAGCTGCGTTCGATGTCGCTCGCCAGCGACTTGACGTGGCTTGCTGCATCCGAAGACGCGGTCACCAGCCTGTTTTGCGCGTCGCGCGCGCTATTGAGGATGGATTCGGCTGCCGCTGAACCGGCGACGGAAAGACTGCGTTCGACGTCGCTTGCCAGCGATTTGACATGATTGGACGCATCCGACGAGGCAGCTACCAGCGTGGTCTGCGCGGCGCGCGCACCGGTAAGGACCGACTCCGCCGTGGCCGCACCGGCGGCAGATAGGGTGCGTTCGATCTCGGATGACAGGGATTGAATCTGGCCGGCAACTTCCGTTGACGTTGCCAGCAGCGTGCTTTGCGCTGAACGTGCGCCGGTAACGACCGAATCCGCGGTTGCGGCGCCGGCGGCGGTTAGCGTTCGTTCGATATCGGAGGACAGCGATTGAATTTGGCCTGCAACTTCCGTTGACGTGGTTACCAGCGCGCTTTGCGCTGCGCGGGCGCTGGTAAGGACCGACTCGGCCGTAGCGGCGCCGGCCGCAGATAGCGTCCGTTCCACATCGGAGGACAGCGATTGAATCTGCCCGACGACTTCCGTCGACGTCGTCATCATCGTGCTCTGCGCCGCACGGGCGCTGGTAATAACCGACTCCGCCGTGGCTGCGCCAGCCGTCGACAGCGTTCGTTCGATATCGGAGGACAGAGACTGGATCTGACCGACAATTTCCGTTGACGTGGTAACCAGCGTGTTTTGCGCTGTGCTGGCGCTGGTCAGGACCGACTCTGCCGTAGCTGCGCCAGCCGCGGACAGCGTTCGTTCGATGTCGGAGGACAGCGACTGAATGTGGTTTGTGATCTCCGTCGACGTCGCCACTAGCGTATTCTGCGCTTCACGAGCGCCGCTGAGCAGCGAAGTCGCGGTTGCGGAGCCGGCCAGGGATAGCGTGCGCTCGACATCGGACGACAGCGAATGGACCTGCCTGGCGACTTCCGTCGACGTCGCCACCAGCGTGCTCTGAGCCTCGCGGGCGCCGTTCAGAAGCGAATCCGCCGTCGCGGAGCCTGCTGCGGACAACGTGCGTTCGACTTCGGCGGACAACGACTTGATCTGGTTCGACGCATCGGCCGATGCCGTGATCAACGTGGTATGTGCATCGCGGGCGCTGTTCAGCACCGAAGCTGCGGCGTTGGTGCCGACCGCGGTCAGTGCGCTTTCGACTTCCGCCGAGGTCAGCCTGAGCTGCGCGCTCACATCGGTGGAAACCGACAGCATCGACTGCTGCGCCGCGCGGGCGCCGGTCTGGATGGTCTCGCTGGTATTGAACACGAGATGTGTGAGCGAACGTTCCGCATCCTCGACATGGGACTTGATGCCGAGCGACAGTTCCTCTGCGCGCGCCACGAGCCCCTCGCTCGCTTGACGTCCGCTACTCTCGATTCGACCGGCCACGGCCTCGACGCGGGAGCCGAGAAGGTCTTCGAACTGCGAGATGCGCATGTCGATGTCGCTCGCCACCGCGCCGGCACGGCTTTCGACGCCGTGATGAATTTCCTCGAACCGCGCTGTAATCGTGTCCGCCAGATGCACGCTGCGGCCGTCGATTGTTTCCGTCACATGGCCGATGCGCCGGTCGATCGCGTCGATCGCCTGGGCGGTTCCATCGGTTAGCGACGAGGTGAGGTGGGAGAGCCGCGAGTCGATCGAGTGGATCGCCTGTACCGCGCCGTCGGTCAGCGCGGAGGTCAAATGCGTAAGGCGCGAGTCGATCGATTCGACGGCCTGCGTGGCACCCGTGGTAAGTGACGATGCCAGCGTGTTGAGCCGGGTATCGATGGTTTCGGTCAGCGATCTCGTCCGCGCATCGAAGGTGGTGTCGAGCGTCTTAAGGCGGCCGTCGACGGTTTCGTTGAACGATTTGATCCGGGTATCGAGTGACGCGTCGAGATTGGTCACACGGGAACCGAGCGTCGTCTCGAACTGCACCAGCCGCTGGTCGAGCGCGGCGGTGATCTGGCCGCTATTCGAGGTCAGTCGGGTGTCGAACGTGTCGACGTATGTTTTCAGGCTTTCCGCGATGTCCTGGGTACGCTGACCCATTCGATCGACGATTTCGCCGCCAAACGTCTTGACGGTGCGGTCGAATTCCGAGATATGGCGGGTGATCAGCGCGCCGAGCGTGCCGCTGTCGCGTGCGAATTTTTCCACGAGTTCCGCGCCCTGGTCCTTCACCAATTCGTCGAAGGCGCTCATCTGCAAGCTGAGCGAATCGTGGGCGTTTTCGGTCTGGCTGACGACTTTCGCGACGAGCGAGTTCACGGTCACATCGAGCGCGTCGCTGGCCTTGTCGCCGCTTGTCATAATGCGTGTGGCGAGGCGGTTGCCGGCGTCGTCGATCTTGTTCACCAGATCGCCGCTGCGCAGTTCGAGTTCCAGTAGCAGCGAGTCGCTGGAGTTCTTCAGTGAGTCATGAACCTGCTCGGTGCGGTCGGAAATACCATCGATGATGGTGGAGGAGCGCTGCTCGAACTCGCTGGTGATGCGGTCGATCCGCTCATTCAGCATGTCGTGGACGCGGTCGGCCAGATCGACGAACTCGTCGTGGACGTGGCCGGTCTTGAAATTGAGGCTGGTGGTGAGACGCTCGCTGGCGTCGAGCACCGCGCGGGTGGTTTCGGCGCTGGCTTCTTCTAGACGGTCGAGCAGGTCGCCGCCGCGCTCGCCGAGCGCGAGAATCATGTTGTCGCCGGCGTTGCTGAGCGCACCGGTGATGTGCGCGCCCCGCTCTTCCAGCGCGCCGGTGATGCTCTTTGCGACTTCGTCGACGCGGGAGGCGATCGCGTCGCTGATCAGCGCGATGTCATGGCGCAGATCGATTTGTACGCCGGAAATGGCGCTGCGCACCTGTTCGGCCTGTCCGACCAGGTTATCGCGCTGGTGAGCGATATCCTGCAGCAACGCGCGAATCCGCACTTCGTTGTCGGAATAGGCGCGCTCGAGCGCCGACACTTCATTGGCGACCAGGGTTTCGAGTTCGCCGGCGCGCGCGATGGCACGTTCGACGCCGTCTCCCATGGCCGCGACTTCGCGGCGAATCGCCTGACCCACCGTCACCATTGAATCGCTAGCGGCACCCTCGGGCTCGGAGAAACGGATCGCCACCTGCGCCATCGATTGCGCGATCATCCGAAGTTCCTGGCCGCGCCAGGACAGGGTCGCCAGAAAGTAAAACAACAGTATGGGTGCAAAAAACAACGCCGCTAGGCCGGCCAGTACCAGCGTGCCGGCGCTGCCCTGGCCGATGGAGGCCTGCAACGACGGATAGAAGCTGAAGGTCAGAAGTCCGGCGCCCAGGATCCAGACGCCGGCAAACAGGGTCGCGAGCGTATAGGCGCTGCGGGCAGGGCGGCCGTTCTGAATGGCCTGCAGAATCTGGCCGATGGTTTCGCGATCGTCGTTGGCGGCGCGGCGCGGGCGCTGCTCTTCGATCGGTTCAAATGACGGACGGTCGGGGGTGTTGCGGAAGTCAAAAGAAGCGTCGTCAAAGGCTGGTGTCGGCGGCGACTCCGTCGGTGTCGCATCGGCACGGACCGAGGATCGGCTGGTATCCACCGGTACGTCGCTGATATTCAAGGCTTCCTGAATGGCAGAAAGCGCAACTTCGGTCGGATCCTTGACCTTCTTTGGGGTGTTCGCCATGTTCAGCCTAAGCCCTCTTTTACGCATCCCCGGTGAGCCCGAGCGATCGGGACCGCAAGCCTCAACCGTCCCACATGCTTTGAGCGGTGCGAGCGGGACCACTGGCCCGCCCGGCTTGTCCGCTACATCCGCAAACATCCTATTGGCTTGGCGATGCGAATGAAATGGTTGCGATTAATACAATCTTAATCATCGTTAACGGCGCCCGCTCAAGGCTTTGAACCAAGGCGGACTAACCGCCGTCGCCTCGCGGTTATGGAACTTTTCGCCGAAAAACGCGGCAAACTTGCGGCTTCCGCTTAAAACGTTCCGTTAACCATTTCCGTGATTGGCTGAGGCTGTTCCGGGCCGGAATGGTCCCGGCGCCGGCGATTTGGACTAGCACCATGCGGCTTCATCTGGAACGGATCAACTGGATGCCATCGCCCCCGCTCGCTCCCGATGACGGTCCGATCGATATCGTTCACCTGAAGCGCATGACGCTTGGCGACGCCGGCCTCGAAGGCGAGGTGCTGGTGCTGTTCGTGCGCCAGGCCGCCGGCCTGATCGAGGCCCTGGCCGGTCTGCCGGCCGAGGCGGCTGCGCTCGCCCATATGCTGAAGGGTTCGGCACGGGCAATTGGTGCGTTCCGCGTCGCAGAGGCGGCCGAGACGCTCGAATCTGCCTTGGGGAACGGCACCGAGCCATCGGACGCAATGGCCGCGCTCGGGCAGGCGCTTGCCCAGGCCCACGCCGCAATCGACGCCATGCGGCCGCGTTCCTGACTGGCGCTGGCCGGGTCGACCCGTTATAGGACAGCCCGAACATTCCCAATTCCGGCAGCACGAGCAATCATGGCCAAGATACACTTTGTCGACCACACCGGCGAAACCCGCATTGTCGACGTCGACAATGGTGCAACGGTGATGGAAGCCGCGATCCGCAACGCCATTCCCGGCATCGAAGCCGAATGCGGCGGCGCCTGCGCCTGCGCAACCTGTCACGTCTATGTTGATGAAGCCTGGCGCGAGCGGGTGGGCGCCCCGTCGCCGATGGAAGAAGACATGCTGGATTTCGGTTTCGACGTGCGGCCGAATTCGCGGCTGTCGTGCCAGATCAAGGTCACCGACGCGCTGGACGGCCTGGTGGTGACGACGCCGGAGCGGCAGGCTTGAAGGAAAGCCTCAGATGTCCCGAAAGCCGCGCCGCCACCAGCGTTCGAAATTTTGCTTGATTTCGTCAGTCAGCGCTGTAGGCCTGCGCGTGGCGTCATCGATCAGCACCGAGACCGACTGCGACGATGCCATGCAGCGGCCTTGCGAAAACACCACCTGATCGAACGTCACCGAGGTGCGGCCGAATTTCGAGACGCCAAGCCCCATCTCGATCGTGCCCGGCCACTTCAGCTCGGCGCGGAAGTGGATGTCGAGGCGCACCATGATCCATGCCAGCCCCTGTGGCATCAATCCGAAACTGCGGTCCTTCATCAGCGTGACGCGGCCGGTCTCGAAATAAGTGGCGTATACCGCGTTGTTGACGTGCTGGTTGGGGTCGAGATCGGCGAACCGAACATTGTCCGTGAGCCGGTAAGGAAAATCTTCCAGAAGCGGACTTGAATCAGGATGGTCTGATGTGTTCACGACTAATCTCCGAGGCACGGTGCCCTTATCAGAGCCAAAGCAGGTTGGCACGATCAGTTTTTCGGCATTGCCGGGCTTGACCCGGCAATCCATCCACTTCAAAGACTCCTTGAAAGATCAATGGATGTGCGGGTCAAGCCCGCGCATGACGACCAAGCCAAAGCCGCTTTCCGATCACCCTTTCAACCAGCGACGACAAACGATGAGCGAAGCGATCAAAACCGATGTGCTGATTATCGGCGCGGGCCCTTGCGGACTATTTGCCGTGTTCGAACTCGGCCTGCTCGACATGAAGGCGCATCTGGTCGACATCCTCGACAAGATCGGCGGCCAGTGCGCCGAACTATATCCGGAAAAGCCGATCTACGACATTCCCGGGATTCCCTACGTCACCGGGCAGGGCCTCACCGAAGCCCTGATGGACCAGATCAAGCCGTTCAATCCGACTTTCCATCTCAACGAGATGGTGGAAACCATCGAGAAGATCGGCGATCCCGGTTTTCGCGTCACCACCGATGCCGGCCAAATCTTCGAATGCAGGGTGGTGGTGATCTCCGCCGGCGGCGGATCATTTCAGCCGAAGCGGCCGCCGGTGCCGGGCATCGAGGCCTATGAAGGCACCTCGGTATTCTACGCGGTACGCAAGATGGAGCAATTCCGCGACAAGGAACTGCTGATCGTCGGCGGCGGCGATTCGGCGCTGGACTGGACGCTGAATCTGCATCCGGTCGCCAGACGCGTCACGCTGCTGCATCGTCGCGACGATTTCCGCGCCGCACCCCACAGCGTCGAGCAGATGCGCGCGCTGGTGCGCGACGGCAAGATGGATTTGAAGATCGGCCAGGTCACCGCACTCGAAGGCGACGGCGGAAAGCTTACCGCCGCGGTAATGAAGGGCAACGACAACGCGGTCTCCAAAATCGAATGCGATACGCTGCTGCCGTTCTTTGGTCTGACCATGAAGCTCGGTCCGGTTGCCAATTGGGGCATCCGATTGGAAAACAACCTGGTGCCGGTGGAAACCTCCGCGTTCGAAACCAACGTGCCGGGTATCTTCGCGATCGGAGACATCAACACCTATCCGGGCAAGCTGAAGCTGATCCTTTCCGGTTTTCACGAAGGCGCGCTGATGGCGCAAAAGGCGCATCGCTACGTTTATCCGGACAAGCGTCTGGTGTTTCAATACACGACATCGTCGTCGAGCCTGCAGAAGAAACTCGGCGTCAATTGAAGCCGCAGGTTGGGTAGGGCGGTGGTTGACCGCCGCAGCCGCGCGCTTTTCGCCGCTTGTGATTTCGTTGCGGCGAACTGCAGGCAAAATCAAGGCGCGACGCTGGAGCGGCACCAAGCGGCTTTTTCCGCGCGCAGCCTCATCGCCCGGAAGAACGTGAGTGCAGGGACCAACCTTGCCGCTACGCCCAGCGGTCTTCTTCGCGGCGGTACTCTTCCGTGTTCAGCCGCTCTGCGACCTCTTCGGCGATCGCCGGCGTACTGGCTTCGGCAATCTCCTGGCCGTCGGGTTTGACGATCCTGTTCTTCTCGGTGTGCACCGGAAAATCATCCGGCTTCAATTGCTCTTTGTCGGCCATGGCGCAACGCTCCTGGGTTGGCGGGGTTAACGTTCGATCCTGCGTTATGATCCCTCCGAATTCGAGGCGCGACCGTTCGCCGGTCCTGAAGGTCCGCACCGAGAACCAAAGGCAGCAGGACAAATCCACGAAGGGCCGCCTCGACAGCGGCCCCTTTTGGTTTCGGCGCCGCTAGCCGCCTGCGCTTTCCGGCTGGAACAATACCGCTACGGCACTGTTGAGGTCGGCAGCCTGGTGTTCAAGGTCAGAGATGCCGGTCATTGTTCGAAAACGACGCAGGGCGAGGTCTACCTTCTTTGCGCGGAGTCGCCGCCGGCTGCAGAAGACAGGCCCGTATTTGTCTCTCGGTCTGCTGCTCGTCCCCCTGCTGCTGGTTGAACCGTTGAAAGTGGTGGCGCTGTGCGTCGCCGGCAGCGGACACTGGCTGACCGGGACGGCAATGCTCATTGCCGCCTACGCAGCAAGTCTGCTGGTTGTCGAACGTCTTTTCCGGGTGCTTAAGCCCAAACTCATGATGATGGGCTGGTTCGCCAGACTGTGGACGGGCTTTGTCGCACTGCGGACGAGATTTGTCGGCGGCTGGTTGTTCGGCGCCAAAACCTGATTGGTACGAAATTCCGGCAATGAGGACCATGCGCCTTGTGGCTGGCTAGACCATCATTGCTCGCGCGATTAGAGGGGCCGGTGAGCACGCAACTGCCGTGGTAGCGCCGGACTGGCGTCATAAGAGCATTTCAAGGCTGGGTAGCTCTCCCCATCGGCATCTATCTTTGGCTGGTTGCCTTTCGTTCTCTGTTTGTTCTAGCTTGCCCGCGGCAGGTCGAGGCGGCGCCGGCGGAGCAAGACCCTGATGCAGATTGAAATCATTCGCAGCGAAATCGAGCGCCTGCGCGGCGCGGTCGGGCGGCAGCGCAAGGAAATCCTGCAGCTACAGCGGGCCGGGATTTCCGCGGCTGCGGCCGAATCCCTGCTGCAACGGATGCTCGATCGAATCGACGGGCTTTGCATCGAGCGTGACCGGCTTAAAAAAAAGCTGCCGCCTGCCCGGGGCAGAGCTTGCAACGGACGGAGATGACGATGCGCGAACCTGTGCGGTGGTACAGCGACAAGGACGACCATCCGCCTTTTCTCAAGGCGCTGGCCGAAGCCAGGCGCATCGGGGTGCATGAAGGCTGGTGCTATCACCACGTCTGCGCCATCCTGCTGTCGATCGACCAGTATGCCGAGGCGGCCACCGGGAATCGGGAATTCTTCTGGAACAAGCCGCACTCGATTGGCGGCAGTTTGAAGAACGACGACAAGCTGTAGCGAGCCTGGTGTCGCAAACGCGGCGCAGCATCCGCTGCCAGCGCGGTCGATTCCGCGGCACGCAGAACAGCGCCGTCCAAACCCGGCGCCATGGCCGACGAGGCGCGCCCGCTCCGAGAAGCGATTGACAGCGGCATCGTGCAGGGCTGGACGAGCTGCATCATGGCTGCGATAGCCCCCCGGGCTACACCGGGGTGCGGAATTTCCTGTAAAGCTCCTGCACCGCCGACAGCGCCGCGTTGTTGAGCGGAAGGCCGACCGGCTCGCCGGATTCCGCCGACAGGTCCGCGGCGAGATAGGTTTCCATCACGGCCCGCGCGCTTTGCGGCGACACCATCGGCGGCTGGTCGCGCAGGACGCATTCGAGGAAGTGCATGGTCTCCGGCGCCATCTGCCCGGCAAAGACGTGATCGACCCATTCGCCCGGCATGGTCGACATCGGATACTGCGTGCCGTCCTTGACGGTGTTGAGCCAGTTGGAGCGCTGCGTATCGTCCAGGAACAGCGAGCCTTCAGTGCCGGTGATCTCGATGGTCGTGGCGCAGTAATTCGGATAGCTCGGCGGCAGATTCCAGCCGCCGCCGATCGAGACCAGCACGCCGTTGTCCATGGTCACCGTGCTCCACATGATGTCATAGGAGCCGTTGACGTCCTTCATGGTGCCATACGCGCCCTGCGAATAGACGCGGACGGGTTTTGCCGGCTCCAGCAGCCAGTACACGAAATCGAGATCGTGGGTCGATTCCATCGCCGCCGGCGACAGCCAGCCGCGGCTTGCGATCTTCTTGCCGAGCCCGCGCGACAGATGCCGGCTCACCATCACCGACACCGGTTTTCCGAGCGTGCCGTCGGCAATCTTTTTCTTGGCGTAGGCGAGGCGGGTATTGAAACGCTGCGAGTAGCCGATGGTGAATTTGAGATTGCCGCGCCGCGCGATCTCGATCAGTTCGTCGGCTTCGAACAGTTCGAGCGCGATCGGTTTTTCCAACAGCACGTGCTTGCCCGCCTTCAGGCAATCGCGCGCGATGGGATAGTGGGTGGATTCCGGCGTGGTCGAGATGTAGACCACCTTGATGCGGTCGTTGTTGACGATATCCTGATAGTCGAGCGTCGCGGTAGCGGCGCTGGTCAGCTTGCTCACCTCGGCGAGGCGATCGGGCCGGATTTCGCAGACGTGCAGTCTGTCGACGATGGAGGATCGCGCCAGCGTCTCCGCCCGTATGCCTCCGCACCAGCCGGTTCCAATCACCGCGACTTCGACCTGTTGCACGCTGGGGGTTCCTTATCCATTCGCTCAAGCGTGTCATACGCGGGCTTGACCCGCGTATCCATCGCTCTTCGCGAGGTCTTTGCGAAGCAGGATCGATTGCCGGGGCAAGTCCGGCAATGACGCAGGGATGCACTGCGTCCGGCGCAGGGCCACGTCAATCCGGATGCAGCCCGTTCTCCCGGATCACCTTGGTCCACTTCGCGGTCTCGGCATCCATGTAAGCCTTGAACTCCTCCGGCGACGTGCTGGCCACTGCAATCGCACCGACGTTGCGCATGCGCGCCTGGATCGCGGGCTCCGCCAGCACCTTGACGATCGCGGCGTGCAGCTTGTCGACGATTTCGCGCCGCGTGCCCGACGGCACCAGCACGCCCTGCCAGGACGAGGTTACAAGGTTGGTCCATCCGAGTTCATGCATGGTCGGGATATCCGGCAGTTCAGGCATCCGCTCGCGGGTCGTGACCGCAAGCGCCTTGACCTTTCCGCCCTTCACGAACTCCATCGCCGACGAGATGGTGGTGAACATCAGGTCGACATGGCCGCCGAGAATGTCCTGCACCGCCGGACCCGCGCCGCCTTTGTAGGGCACATGCACCATGTCGAGTCCGGCATCCTTCTTGAACACTTCCATCTCCAGCCGGTTCAGCGTGCTGCTGCCGGGCGTGGCGAAGGAAACCCTGCCCTGGTTCGCTTTCACATAGGCGACCAACTCCCTGACGCTGCCGGCCGGGAAGTCCAGCCGCGCGATCAGGATACTCGGAGTGTCGGCGCACATTGTAATGGGAGCCAGATCCTGATCCGGCCTGATGCGCATGTTGGAATAGACGCCCGGGTTGATCGACAGCGTCCCGATGTTGCCGAGAAAGGTGGTATAGCCGTCCGGCGCCGCGCGCGCTGCGACTTCGGTACCGATGATACCCGCAGCGCCGGACCGGTTGTCGACCACGATCTGCTGGCCAAGGATCTCGCTGACGCGGCCCTGGATGGTGCGGGCCACGAAATCGGAGGCGCCTCCGGGCGCGAATGGCACGATCATCATGACCGGCCGCGTCGGATAGCTGTCGGCGTCCCCGGCGAAGGCCGTCGCGCCGAGCGGCAGCAGCAACGCGCTGGCGAGCGCGGCGAAGAGGTGTCCGGTTCGCTGCGATGACATGGTCGGTTCCGCCCAAATCGGTTCAGAGGATTATGACACCTTTATCGATCTGATCATAACAGGTGGGGGGTGACGGGGGAACGGCCCCCCTATTTCCCCTCCCGCAAAATCGACATAGTGTGGGCTGCGTATGAGCCCGCCGTGTCGGGAATAAGGATTTGGATCAACGTCATGCGTATCGCTCGAATTGAGTTCGCACGCCGCGTCGGGCTGGCATTGGCCGCGGCCGTCGCTGTGCTGATGGCTGCCGCATTTCACCAGCCCGCCGGCGCGCAGACCGCCGTGCAGACCGGCCCCTCTGCTGCGGGGCTGTGGCAGAAGATCGAGGACGGCAAGCCGGATGGCTGGTTTCTGCTGGTCGATCACGACGGTATCTTCGAGGGCGCGATCGCGAAAATGTTTCTGAAGCCGGGCGACGATCCGAACGTGCTCTGCACCAGGTGCACCGACGATCGCAAGAACCAGCCCTGGCTCGGGCTATCCTTCATCCGCGACATGAAGCGCGACGGATTGAAATACGAGAACGGCAATGTGCTCGATCCACGCGACGGAAAAATCTACAAGGCGAAGATGACACTCAGCCCCGACGGGCAGACGCTCACGATGCGCGGTTATATGGGCATCTCGCTGTTCGGCAAGGACGAGGTATGGCACCGGCTGCCTGACACCGAACTCGCCACGCTCGATCCGGCCGTGATTGCAAAATACCTTCCGGCCCAGGCGGCGGCGGTGAAGCCTCCGGTTGCGGTGAAGCCACCGGTCGCTGCGAAGAAGAGCGCGATGCCCGTTGCGGCGCCGGCGCCGGCCCATTAGCAGCGCACGGAACCGCGAGGATAAAAAAAGGCCCGGCGCTGGGTCCGGGCCTTTCTTCATTTACCAGTAATGCCGGTGCCGCCAATGCCGGTGCCGATAGTAACCGGGTCCGCCGTAATAGGCGTAGGCGGGCCGGTAATAACGCGGTGCGTAGTAACCGTAGCCCGGTCCGTAGTAACCATATCCCGGTCCATAGGCGTAAGCCGGATAGGTGCTGGCCGCGAGGCCGGCGCCGACGACGCCGGCGGCTAAGCCAAGACCGATACCTGGGCCCCAGCCACGGCCCCAGCCGCGAGCTTCGGCCTGGGTCGGCGCAGCAACAGCGGCGGCGCCGAGCGCCGCAACGGTTGCCAAAGCGATTGCAGTTTTCTTCATAGGTCGTCCTCCTGGAATTCACACAATGCTACAACGCGGCTGTTTTTCGTTGGTTGCGAGGAAACCCGCAGGAACCGTGCGTCTTGCGAAAATTTCATTTAGATGAACGGGCATTGACGCCGCCGTCATCGCGCGCGGAGCGAAGCAATCCAGAGCGGGGTACGGATAGATTGTTTCGCCGCAAGGTCGCTTCGCAGTGGCGCGCAAACGAAACGTCAGTCTGCGCTTCTCAAGCGCCGCATGGTGAATTCGATCCGGTCGCCCGGCAGTTCGCGCCAGCTCTCGACCTTGCTCATATAGCCCGCGGCCGGATAGCTATCGAGAAATTCCCGCGCCTTGGCGCGCGCGGCGGGCCGCGGCAGCGTAAAGGTTTCGCGTACGAAACCATCGTCCGGCCCGCGCCGGCGCGCCATCCTGTCCGCAAGATCGCGCGGGCGCATCATGATGCCGTAACTCCGAACAACTGACGACGGAGCTAATATAGGGCAGGGCGGGGAGGAATCCGAGTCTGCGTGGGGATGCCATGCGCGAATCCTCCGCCAGCCCGGCTGCGCGGCGACGTTGATGTGGCCGGACGTGACGCGCCGCATCGCGTCCGGGACACAGCCTATTGCGACAGCTTCACGAAATCCGGAAACTTCATCCTGCCCTCGGCGATGGCCTTGGGCCATACCGCGATCTGCCTGCCGTTCTGCCACTGGAACACGAGGCCGGTCACCGCGCCGGGGCCGGATTTGATGCCGTGGGTGAACTCGTCATCGCGGCCGTAGAACGAGATGCGGCCGATGGTGCCTTCGTAATCGGTTTTCTCCAGTTCGGCGACCATCTTGTCCGGATCGGTCGAACCGGCGCGCCGGATCGCGTCCGCGATGATATAGACTTCGTCATAGGCGGTATAGCCGGTATAGGCCGGCGCGATGCCGAACTTCGCCTTGAAGGCTTGCGCGAACGGTTTTGTCTTCGGCGTCACCGCGACGTCGGGAGTGGCGACGGCGAGCGAGGGGATGCCGTCGGCGGCGCCATTGGTGTCGGCCCAGAAGGTCGGACTGAGCGCCTGCGCGCTGATGCCGAACATCGGGATCGGGACCTGCTGGTTCTTCCACTGCACCGTCGGCTGTACGCCGACATGGGAAATGCCGGTAACGATGGCGTCGGGCTTCTTGCCCTCGATGTTGTTGAAGATCGGGGTAAAGTCGGTGGTATCGGGCGAGAAGCGGATATGTTCGACCACCTTCAGCCCGGCCTTGGGCAGGCAGGCCTCGTAGCCGATGTCGAGCGGCTTGGTCCAGGCCGCATCCTCGCTCATGATCGCCACCGTCTTGAACTTCAGTTCGTCGACCAGCAGCTCTTTTGCGGCGTCGCAGACGAGCTGAGCCTGGGCGGCCGAGGTGAGGTAGCCGTGGAACGTGTATTTGTTCTTGTCATAGTCGTTATGAATGGCTTTCGTGATCTCGTTCGAGGCCGCGCCCGGGGTGATCAGCGGCATCTTCAGCCGCGCCGCCCACGGTTCCAGCGCCAGCACCACCTCGCTGATGTAGCTCGCGATCACCGCAGACACCTTGTCGTCGCTGACGGCACGCTGGAAGGCGCGGACCGAATCCGCCGACGAACTCCTGTTGTCGTAGGATACGATCTCGATCTTGCGGCCCATCACGCCGCCCCTGGCGTTGATCTCGTCGGCGGCGATCTGCGCGCCGCCCGGCGTCGCGGCCCCGGCGATCGACTGTACTTCGGCGATCACGCCGATTTTTATGGGATCGCCTGATTGCGCAGATGCGGGGGCGGCGAGGCACGCCGCGAGCGCGGTTGCGAGACATAGCTGTCTTGCGGGGATATTGGTCACTGGTTTTCTCCCTGTTGTTTTTCATTGTCCGCGGCGCGTTGGCGGCGGGGCGGAACGAGTGTAGGCGGGCTGCAGCGCGGGTCAATGCGCTCCGTCCGATCCTCGTCATGCGCGGGCTTGACCCGCGCATCCATCGCTCTTCGAAAGACTTTTGCGAAGCAGGATGGATTGCCGGGACAAGCCCGGCCATGACGACCTCCCCCGTGTCCCGGGCGCGATGCGGCATTCTTCATGCCGCTTCGCAGAACCGGGACCCCGGTTCCTTGCAGCCGCAACAACCGAAACCC
>NZ_CAXUNQ010000031.1:0-55146 GCF_964252615.1 uncultured Bradyrhizobium sp. | reverse complement strand
CGCTACGTCCACTTAAATCGAACCGGACAGCCGTGGCACAAGGCCGGGCATGACGAACTAACCACAAAAATCGAAATCAGAGGCTCAAGTCCGCGGCTCGAACATGCATTGCAGCGTCGGCTTCGCGATCTTGGTGAAGGTCGCAGCAATCTGTGGTTGCTTGGATGCCGGCACCCAGTCGTTCTCGATGGTCGGCACCCCGGTCTCGCTGATGCCTCGCAGCAACGCCTCGCGCAGATCCGGGTCGTCAACGGCTGCGACCGCATGGTCGTGTAAACAGCCGCAGACGGATTCAGGATGCGCCCAGCGATCCACCATGTGCGGCGCGCACAAGCGCACGAATTCGCCGCGCGGGTCGGGCAGTTTCTTCCAGGACCAGATTTGCGCTTGCGCAGAACTTCCGAAGATGACGGCCAGGAGGACGGCGGCGAGCGAACTGGTGCGGATCATCGTCACATTCTTCTTTTCGCGTTTTATGGGGACAGACGTGATCAGTTGGCGGCAACGGCAGCCGGCGCGGCGCTAACGACCGGCGAGCCGCTGTAGGAGAAGGTGCCGACGCCGGGCAAGCTGGCGTCGGACGAACCGGCCATCGAGGGACCGGCCAGAATGAAGGCGAAGGCCAGGATGAAGCTGATCGTCCGCATGGACTGTCTCCGGTTCGGGCTCAGGCGCTGACGCCCTTTCGTTGCCAACTTGATAGCCAATGGCTGTTTCCGGATGTCTGCTCGAAAAACAGAAAATGGTTTCGTCGTTCATGAGAATTGTTTCGTCGGAACCACATGACGAAACAATTCACCGCAAAACATCCACAATTCAAGCAGGTTGAGCTGGCGAGGCGAACCTACGGGGCGCTCGCTTCCGCAAGCCCGTTTCCGCCGGCCGCGTCAGCATTTCTTCAGCCTTTCCGGGGTAGGCAGGCCCTGGGTGCGAAGTAGCGGTGGATCAGGACCGTCCGCATCCGACTTAACCCGCGCATGCAACTTTTCTAGGCACTCGCGCGTTTTTGCATATCTCCGGAAATAAGGAGTGCAGTCGTGGGTAATGGCAGCATGGATGTCCGCAGCATGATCCCGGCCCGCGACACCGGTCAGCCGAATGCTGAACCTCTGGCAAGCGGCTTTCCCGACCTGCGGCTTGACGGCCGAAATCCCTTGAAATACGAGCGCATCACAAAATGCCGCGCGATGTCAGAGCAAAGCGCTGACGGCGGCCGGGGCAACGACCAGATGCCCCAGAAACTGGTGCACCTGGTCGGTTATCGCGATCCCAATGCCGTCCGAAGCATTGGATCCGGCCGTCCCGCTCGCCATGAACCACTGACATCATCCCCGCCGATTACTGGATGAATTCACTGCACTTCTGGACTGCGGCGTCGGCAGCGCCCCATGGCATGATCGGCACCGACGACGTCGAATTCTTCGGCGAGCCTTCTATGATCCTGTCCGAATAGACCATGTAAACGAGCACATTGCGTTTGGAGTCGCAGCCTCGGACGATCTGCATTTTCTTGAAGAACAGCGAGCGCCGCTGACGGAACATGTCGTCCCCCTGCTCCAGCTTGCCCTTGAAACGGATGGGACCGATTTGCCGGCAGGCCAGCGAAATGTCCGAAACTTCTTCCGCAAGACCCAGCCAACCCTTGTAGCCGCCCTTTTCAGGCACCGTGAAATGGCAAGCCACGCCATCCACCTCCGGGTCGTCAAGGCCATAGGTCGCGAGCTTGTCGTTGGGGCTGAGCCATTTGAAAACCGTCGAGCGCCGGAAGATCAAGTCCGGCTCATCGGCGGCGCGCGCGGATGAGCCGCCCACCACCGCTAGCGCCAAGCCGGCGAAAATCCAGCATCTCAGGCGCGTGTGGCAGCGATGGCGTGTCATGACGATCTCCGTGTGCAAGTCCTTCATGTAGTGCGGCGATTTCAAACCGAAAGACGCCCGACCTGTCCGAGCTTAGTTAATGAATTGTGAGACTTTTTTGCTACGCTGACGCCATATCCGCGAGGAAAACAAGACGCTCGCGCTAGCGGGGTTCGCGGCTGCGAACTAAACAGTGAGCTATTCGGAGTGCTGGGAAGTGGATGCGTACAGTAAGGAATCGGTCCGCCGACGGTACTCTAACAAAAGCTATCGGTTCGGCAACGCAGGGTTTTCCAGGGGATTTTGGGCAGTTGCGACGTTAACGGCCGGAGTTTGCGGCGCCGCTTCCTCTACGGCGGCCGCAACCTATTTCTGGCCGGACTACTATGAACCCGACCTGTCATATCGCGCGGTAACGCCGCATATTCACAGGCCCAAAAAACCTCGGCTTCCCAAGACCGACAACGTCTTGCAAGACACCCGCAAGCCGCAGGGACCGCTGATCATCGCCATCTCGATCGAGAAGCAAATCCTCAAGGTCTACGACGCCAACGGCGCGTTTGCGGAGACGCCGGTTTCTACCGGCATGCGCGGGCATTCGACGCCGATGGGCGTGTTCAGCGTCATCCAGAAGCACAAATACCACCAGTCAAACATCTATAGTGGCGCGCCGATGCCGTATATGCAGCGCATCACGTGGTCGGGGGTTGCGATGCATGCCGGCGCCCTCCCCGGCTACCCGGCGTCGCATGGCTGCATCCGAATGCCCACGAACTTCGCCGTGAAGATGTGGGGGTGGACCCGGATGGGTGCGCGCATCATCATTGCGCCGGGTGAACTGGCGCCGGAGAGCTTTGCGCACGCGCTGCTGCCGACCAGAAAGGCGATACCGGTTGCGGCCATGGAGCTGCCGAAGAACGTCGATGTCGCCGTTATCACAAAGTCCGATAAGGGCGCGATCGTACACCCACCCGTCAAGCCCGCCTATTCGGAAGCAAGTCTTGAACTCAAATCGACGGTCGGGCACGAGTCTGCAAGAGCCGTCCACAGCATCCACACCGCCGACGCCAGCACCGCGCTGACCCAGCCGCAATCGCCGCTGACCGTCGTCGATGTCCCGGCAGCCGGTCGGGCGCCTGTCGAAGCGAAATCGTCCGCCGCCGACCCACGCGCTGCCGAAGCCGGGCATGCCGGAAAGCCGGCTTTGATCGAGCAGCAAAAAGCAACCGAAAGCGTGGCTCTCGACGCGACAACGGCAGCCGGCGATGCCGAAGCCGTCGGTCCGAGTGCCAAGAAGGACCAGTCCCGCGCGGTGGATCCGGATAAGCCGGCAGCTTCGAACCCGGAGCCGGCAATTGCCGCTATACCAAAGCGTAACGGACAGATCGCGGTGTTTGTCAGCCGCAAGGACGGCAAGCTGTATGCGCGGCAGAATTTCGCGCCATTGTTCGAGGCCGCGGTGATGATCGCGCCGAGCGACCGCCCGCTCGGAACCCATGTTTTCACGGCGCAAGCCGACAAGGATGATGCCGGTCTGCTGCGCTGGTCGGTAGTTTCGATGCCGGCGGCGGCTCGCAACGCTGCCCGGTCGGACGACGAGGAACGCGCGTCGCAGCGCCGACGCACGAACGGCGCCATCGAGGTCAACCCTGCGCCTACGCCCGACAGCGCGTCGGAAGCACTGGATCGGCTGAGTATCCCAGCCGACGTAATGATCCGAATTGCCGAGTTGCTTTCGAGCGGCGGCTCGATCATCGTTTCGGATCAAGGCATCGGCGGCGGGGAAACCGGCGAAGGCACGGATTTCATTATTCCGCTGCGCTAGACCGGTCAGCACGCGCAGGCGGCGCGCATAAGATGTGGCAGGTACAATCTCTCCACGCCGGCCCGCGAAGGCGGGAAGGAGAAAATAATCGTTTTGTAAGGCGCGCGCTGGGCTAAAACACAGCCCTGATGGACCGATCCCTGCCGCTCCCTTCAACGCATGCGCCCACGGCGGCGAAGGACGCTGTCGACCGCCTGACGTTTCTCGGCTGGCGGACGGGCCTTGCGGCGATCGTGCTCGGCCTTGCGGCGTCGTTTTTCCTGTTTGGCTACACGCTGGCCTATTGGCGCAACGCCGACATGGATTTCATGGTGGTCTACAACGCCCTCCTCCTCAACGACGGCCGGCCGCAGCAGTTCTTCGATCACACCGCTTACATCTCGATCCTTTCGGTGCAGCTCTGGTTCAGGCTGCTGCACGGACTCGGACTGCTCGACGCCTGGACGTTGTCCAGCATGCCGCCCGCATCAAGCGGGGCCGCGTTCGATGCCGCGATGACGTCAGCCATTCGCGCCGGGCGCCTGGTCGCCTGGCTGACCGCGACCGGCTGCGTGCTGATCTTCGCCGGCCTCATTCGGCCGATCGTGCGCGACTGGCGCGTCGCGCTGATCGCGACCTTCGCCTTCACGTTCTCGGGCGGCGTCGCGATCCACGCCCGCATCCTGCGCAGCGAACTCGTCGCAGCCGTTCCGGTGCTGTCGGCGCTGTTGATCCTGATCGCACTCGGACGCCGCGCCGGCACGGCGCGTCCGCTTGGAATGGCGCTGGCAGCCTTTCTCTGCGTGTTGGGACTGGAAAACAAGGTGCAGGCGATTCTGCTGATCGCGGCACTGCCTTTGATCATCCTGCCGTTCGGTACCGCCGACAGCGCCAGCGTTGCGTTTTGGCGAAATTCGGCGCACGCCTCGCTTGCCACCGCAATCGCGGCCTTCGCAGCCGTAGCCGCGGCGTGGGCCGCATACCCGCTTGTCGGCATCGGTTTCGATCGCGCTGTGATCGAGGCGGCCGGGTTTCGCCCGTTGTTTCTGAACCGGTTCGGCGTGTATCAGGTCGCGCTGCTGATCCTGATCGCCGCCTGCATGGCTGCATATGCCACGGCCTGGAGGATAACCGCGGCCGAAACGCTCGCCTCGATGTTTGCCATGGCGACGGGCGCACTGGTCGCATTGCTGGCGCTGAAATTTGAATTCAATACCGGCAATATCATCGCGGTGGCCAATCCACTTGAAAAGATGCTGAGTTTCACGGACGCCGCAACGGCGGATCTTGCGAATGGCGCAAGCCTGCGGGGCATCGTCGTTCCGCTGTTGGAGGGCATCGCGTCCGTCCTCGCACGCTACACCTTCGTGCTGCATTCTTCACCGCGGCCGACGGTGTTCCTGACCTGGCTCGTCATTCCCGGCATTGTTTTCGCCTGGCGCCAAGGCGAGCGGCTGGCGGCCCTGCAGGCCCTCATGCTTGTGCTGGCGGCGATCGGAATCGACGCGCTCGGCGTGCGCCGCGGCCTGAAGTCGGAATATTTCGTTTTCACCGATCCGCTGATCATTATCGCCGGCGCGATCCTGCTTGACCGCATGCGCAGCTTTCGATTTCACAAATGGGCATATCCGATTGCCGCGACGCTGGTCGGTCTCCACCTCGTGATCGGCCAGGCCGAACCGGTGAAATACGCGCTCAAACGCGCCGGACCGGAGGTCGTATGCGAATGGAATCGATATTACCTTCCGCTGTTGCCACTGCCGTGGTGCAAGGCCGCGTCGTAACGGCGTGTTGAGCGGCGCGTTTGTCCAAAACAGGCTATCGTCCTTGCTTCGTTGGTTCGCACCTCGCAATGACGGAAACCCAACATGATCGATCGCAGAACCATGATGACGGCGGCGCTGACCGCGATCACAGCGCCGGCTCCGGTGAGGAACGCCTTGGCACAACCATCAATGAGCCGGATCACCGCCTACGGCTTTTCGTTTCCGCAGCTTGATGGTGGCGACATAAAACTCGCCGATCTTGCCGGACGGCCTTTCCTCGTGGTCAATACGGCGTCGCTGTGCGGCTACACGCCGCAATATGCCGGGCTGCAGGAGTTGTGGGTCCAGTTCCACGGCCGCGGCCTGACCATCATCGGCGTGCCCTCCAACGATTTTGGCGGCCAGGAGCCCGGTGGCTCGAAAGAAATCGCGGAGACTGCGCAGCACCGATACGGCGTCACCTTTCCGATCGCGGCAAAAACCGTGGTGAAGGGCGCCGGTGCGCATCCGTTCTACAAATGGGCGGCCGAGGCGCGGCCAAAGGATCTGCCGCGCTGGAACTTCCACAAATATATGATCGGTCGCGACGGCTACATCGCCGAGGTATTTCCCGAGTCGGTCGAGCCGGCCGACACGCGTATCAAAACCGCCATTGCGCGTGCGCTGGCGGCCGGCTGACCGCCATTGCGAAACAATCGACAACAGCGAATCATGGAGCGTTGGGGATAAAAGATGCCACGATGGCGGCGCAACCTCGTTTCGGCTAAGCTGAACGGGCGCGAAACACCATCGGCGCACCGGCCGGGTGGCGTTGGCAGGCGAATCCAGGGGGACTGCGATGCGCAGTTTGGCAGGCTTGATCTTTGCGAGCGCAATCTCGGTCGTTGCGGCGGGGACCGCGTCGGCGCAGGCGCCGGCTACGAAAGGGACCGCCCCGGCAGCGCCAGCCGCCAAAGGCGCTCCGCCCGCGCCCCAGGCAGCCCCTGCTCCGCCGGCTGCTCCCGCCCCGCCGCCCGGGCCCAAGGTCGCGTGCAATGGCGCCGCCGATGCGCTGGGTGTTTCTCGCGTCGTGCAGATCGATACCAGCGGCGGACCCGGTTTCGGCTTCGAGCACTTCAAGCAACTCGACTTTCTCAAGGACAAGGAAGTCGTGCTGACGTTTGACGACGGTCCGTGGCTGAACAACACGCCCTCGGTGCTGAAAACGCTGGCCGACCAGTGCACGACCGGCATCTTCTTTCCGATCGGCAAGCACGCCACGTATTATCCCGAAATCCTGAAACAGGTCGCCGCCGCCGGCCACACCGTCGGCGCGCATACCTGGTCGCATGCCAATCTTAACGGCAAGAAACTCAACGATCAGCAGAAAAAGGATGAGATCGAGAAGGGTTTCAGCGCGGTAAAATGGGCCCTGGGAGCGGCGCCTGCGCCGTTCTTCCGCTTCCCGGCGCTACAGCATCCGCCGGAAATGGTGACCTATCTTGGCGAGCGCAACATCGGGATATTTTCATGCGATCTCGATTCGTTCGATTTCAAGTCGAGCAAGTCGCAACAGGTGGTCGATACCATCTTCAAGAAGCTCGACAAGCTCGGCAAGGGCATCATTCTGATGCACGATTTCCAAAAGCATACCGCCGAAGCGCTGCCGGAGATTCTTCGCAAGCTGAAGGCCGGCGGCTACAAGGTGGTTCAGATGAAGCCCAAGACGCCGGTGCAGACCCTGCCGCAATACGACGAGGAGTTGTTGAAGGACGCCAAGCTGCCGACCATGAGCAGCCGTCCGGTCAACAGCGTGGTGCAGACGATCTCGGAATAACGCACCCATGCCGGCGCGGCGCATCGAGGGCTACGTCATCGTATCCGCGGACGGGATGCTTGCGAATGCCGATCGCATGATGCCCGACAGCCTGAAGTTCGAGGGCGATCAAACATTCTTCAACGCGGCGCTCGACCGCGCCGATCTGATCCTTCACGGTCGCTATTCCTACGAGGGCCAGCCGAACTCGCCGAAGCGAAAGCGGCTCATCCTGACATCGGTGACCGCAGCGCTGGCGCCTGACCCGTCGAATCCCAACGCTACCTTATGGAACCCGGCAGGCGCCACCTTTGACCAGGCCTGCGAGCGCGCCGGCATCGAGGCGGGCACCATCGCCGTGATTGGCGGCCCGGATGTGTTCGGGATGTTTCTCGACCGTTACGATACGTTCTGGTTGTCGCAGGCACCGCACGTGCGGCTGCCGGGCGGCTACCCCTGCATGCCCGGGGTGCCCGCGCGTCCGCCACAGGCCATTCTGGCCGCGCATGGTCTTGAAGCCGGAGAGGCGCAAATCCTCGACGCCGCGCATGAGGTTACCGTGACGCCATGGCGCAGAGCGGTTCGTAGGGCCGATTAGCAAAAGCGTAATCCGCCGATCTCCTCGAATGCGGCGCCATCCGCTTCGCTATTGCGTCCTACCGTCCGTATAGGCCGGCTCGACGTTCCTCGGCCCCCGGCCAATTCCCGCGATGACGAACAGCGCGCCGATGATCGACAGGTTCTTCATGGCGTGGATCATGTTGTTCTTCTGGTCGGCGCCGGTCTGGTTCCAGAAATCGTGGTAGTAGAAGGTCGCCGCGATCACAAAGGCGATCAGAACGATCGCAAAAAAACGCGCGCCGAAATTGAGGGCGATCGCAAGACCGCAAATCAATTCGGTTGCGCCCGCCATGATCGCCAGCATCTGCGTCATCGGCATCCCGGTCATGCCTTCGAGCTGTGTGGTGTAGGCCGTCAGCGTCCCGGGAATGACGACCTTGTCGGTGATCATCTGGGTCGTCGCGGCAATATCGAACAGCTTGAAAGCCCCGGAGACGATAAACAAAACGGCAAAGACGACGCGTCCGAAGGTGATAAAAGCTGGCATGGTCGGCCTCACTTGAACTGCTGCAGTACATCGCCCGAACGACGACCAATTATGGGCGTTCGGCCGGAGCTTTTCAAACGATCAGATGAATCTCGAGATTGCGATCGGGACCGAGCCCGAGCACGATCGATCGCTGCGCAGTTCGATCTAGCCGAACAGGCTCGGCTGCTGGCGGCCCGTCCGCTCCTGGGCTTCGACCGCCGCGACCGCCGTCATATTGAGAATGCCGCGCGCCGTCACCGACGGCGTCAGAATGTGGGCCGGCCTGGCGGTCCCCAGCAAAATCGGGCCCACCGGCAACGCGTCGGCCAGAATCTTGATCATCTGATAGGCCGCGTTGCCGGCATCGAGATTGGGCATGATCAGGACGTTTGCTACGCCGCTCAAGCGCGAATGCGGCAGGATCAACTCACGGGCGGCTTCGGACAACGCGGTATCGCCCTGCATCTCGCCGTCGGCTTCAATTTCCGGATGGCGCTCGGCAAACAGATTTGCAGCCTTGCGCATCTTGCGCGAGGATTCGGTGTCGTAGCTGCCGAAGTCGGAATGCGAAACGAAAGCGATCTTTGGAGTGATGCCAAAGCGCTGCACGTGAACCGCTGCCCGTCCCGCGATATCCACGAGTTCTTCGGCGGACGGGTTTGGCCGTACCTGCGTATCGGCAATGAAAAGGGCGCCTTTGCTGGAGATCACCAGGGAGAGCGCCGCAAAATCGCTGGCGCCGGATTGGAATCCGACGATTTCGCGGATATGACGGAGATGGCGCATATAGCTGCCCTCGATGCCGCAAAGCATCGCGTCGGCTTCGCCGCGAACCACCGCCAGCGCGGCAATGACGGTGGCGTTGGTCCGAATTGTAGTACGCGCGACATCCGGCGTCGCCCCATAACGTCCCGCGACCGTCATGTAGGACTGCACATAGGACCGATAGCGTGGATCGTCCTCCGGATTGACGAGGTCGAAATCCCGGCCGGCCTTGATCGCAAGCCCGAAGCGCTTGATCCGCGCCTCGACCACCGACGGGCGTCCCACCAGGATCGGCCGCGCCAGCTTTTCCTCGAGCACGACCTGGGTCGCGCGCAGCACGCGTTCGTCCTCGCCTTCGGCATAGATCACGCGCACCGGCTGAGTTTTGGCTTTGGCGAATACCGGCTTCATTACCAGTCCGGAGCGGAACGCAAAGCGCTCCAGGCCCGCGACATATTCCTCGAACTTCTTGATCGGACGGGTCGCGACGCCGGAGGCCATCGCGGCCTTTGCCACGGCGGGCGCGATACGCAGGATCAGCCGCGGATCGAACGGGCTCGGAATTAGCGACCCCGGACCGAACCCCTGGGTTTCGCCGCTATCGAAGCCGGCCGCCACCGCATCCGACGGCGGATCGCGCGCGAGCTGCGCGATCGCGTCCACCGCGGCGTGCTTCATATCCTCGTTGATCGCGGTGGCCCCGACATCCAGCGCGCCGCGAAAGATGAACGGGAAGCACAGCACATTGTTGACCTGATTGGGGAAGTCGGAACGTCCGGTGCAGATCATGGCATCGGGACGCGCTTTGCGCGCCTCATCCGGCATGATCTCAGGATCCGGGTTGGCCAGCGCCATCACCAGCGGCTTGTCGGCCATCTGCCTGACCATCTCGGGCTTCAGCACGTTCGGAGCGGACAGACCGAGAAAAATATCGGCGCCGGCGATCACCTCGGCCAGGGTGCGCTTCTCGGTCTTCTGCGCATACACCGCCTTCCAGCGGTCCATCAGCGTATTGCGCCCCTCATGCACGACGCCATCGATATCGCAGACCCATATATTCTTGCGCTGCGCGCCCAGCGAGACCAGCAAATTGAGGCAGGCAATCGCCGCAGCGCCGGCTCCGGAGGCGACGATCTTGACGTCCTCCAGCTTCTTGCCGTTGAGCAGCAGCGCGTTCTTGATCGCGGCGCCGACGATGATGGCGGTGCCATGCTGATCGTCGTGGAACACCGGAATTTTCATGCGCTCCTTGAGCCGGCCCTCGATCTCGAAGCATTCCGGGCCCTTGATGTCCTCCAGATTGATGCCGCCGAAGGTCGGCTCGAGCGCCGCCACCGCTTCGACGACCTTCTCGATGGTGTCGGCGGCGATTTCGATGTCGAACACGTCGATGCCGGCGAACTTCTTGAACAGCACCGCCTTGCCTTCCATCACCGGTTTCGACGCCAGCGGGCCGATATTGCCAAGTCCGAGCACGGCGGTGCCGTTGGAAACGACGGCGACCAGGTTGGCGCGGACGGTCAGGTCGGCCGCTCTTGCGGGGTCGGCGGCGATATCCATGCAGGCGGCAGCGACGCCGGGCGAATAAGCGAGCGCCAGATCGCGCTGGTTGGCGAGCGGTTTGATCGCCTGGATTTCGAGCTTACCGGGCCGCGGAAACTGGTGATACGCAATTGCCGCGGAATGAAGATCTTCGGAATAGGATGCCATAGATTCCCCCGCGGCTTCCTCGGCCCCGGCTTGATACACCGATGGCCTGGCTAAGGCAGATCAATTGTCCGGCAGATTGAGCCGAATATGAAGCTCGCGCAACTGCTTGGGCGCAACCTCCGAGGGCGCGCCCATCAGCAGGTCTTCGGCGCGCTGGTTCATCGGGAAAAGCGAGATTTCGCGCAGATTGGAGGTGCCGCAGAGCAGCATGACAATTCGGTCGACGCCTGCAGCCATGCCGCCATGGGGCGGCGCGCCATACTGGAACGCGCGATACATGCCGCCGAACCGCTCGACGACCTCTTCCTCCCCATAGCCGGCAATCTCGAACGCCTTCACCATGGCGTCGGGCCGGTGATTGCGGATGCCTCCGGAAGCAATCTCGTAGCCGTTGCAGACGATGTCGTACTGGAACGCCTTGATGGTCAGGGGATCGGCGGTTTGCAATGCCTGAAGGCCGCCCTGCGGCATCGAGAACGGGTTGTGCGAGAAATCTATCTTCTTTTCGGTTTCGTCATATTCGTACATTGGAAAATCGACGATCCAGGCCAGCTCGAAGCGATCCTTGTCGATCAAATTCAATTCTTCGCCGAGTTTTGCGCGCGCCAGGCCTGCGAACTTCCAGAATTTTGCGGGGTCGCCGGCGACGAAGAACGCGGCGTCGCCTGCCTTCAATCCGAGGGCCGTACCGATCGCCGCTGTGCGCTCGGTACCGATGTTGTTGGCTAGCGGCCCTGCGCCCTCGCCGCCCTCGCGCCACATAATGTAGCCGAGTCCAGGCTGGCCCTCGCCTTGCGCCCACGAGTTCATGCGGTCGCAGAACGCACGGGAGCCGCCGCCAAGTCCGGGAATCGCCCACACCTGGTTCCTGGAGTCCTCCAGCATCCGGGCGAACACCTTGAAGCCGGAACCGCGGAAGTGTTCGGACACGTCCTGCATGACGATCGGGTTACGCAGGTCGGGCTTGTCGCTGCCATATCTGGATATTGCGTCCGCAAAAGGTATCCGCGGCCAGCCGCGGGTGACCGGCTTGCCTTGGGCAAAATCCTCGAACACACCGGTGACAACGGGTTCCATTGCCGCGAACACGTCGTCTTGTTCGACAAAACTCATCTCGACGTCGAGCTGATAGAACTCACCCGGCAGCCGGTCGGCACGCGGGTCCTCGTCGCGAAAGCAGGGTGCGATCTGGAAGTAGCGGTCGAAGCCCGACATCATCAGGAGCTGCTTGTACTGCTGGGGGGCCTGCGGCAGCGCATAGAACTTGCCCGGATGGATGCGGCTCGGCACCAGGAAGTCGCGGGCGCCTTCCGGCGACGACGCTGTCAAAATCGGGGTCTGGAATTCGAAGAAACCTTGTTCCTTCATCTTTTTTCTCATTGAATCAACGATTTGGCCGCGAGTCATTATATTTTGGTGGAGTTTGTCGCGACGAAGATCGAGGAAACGGTACTTAAGCCTTATATCCTCAGGATATTCTTGCTCTCCGAATACTGGCAGCGGCAGCTCGGCGGCCGGACCCAGCACCTCGATTTCGGTGATGAAAATCTCGACTGTTCCGGTCGGCAGTTCGGCGTTTTCGGTACCTTCCGGACGACGCCGGACCTTGCCGTCGATCCGCACCACCCACTCCGCGCGCAATTTTTCGGCATCCTTGAACGCCGGCGAATCCGGGTCGGCAACGCATTGGGTCAGCCCATAATGGTCGCGCAGGTCGATGAAAAGAAGCCCGCCGTGGTCGCGAATGCGATGGCACCAGCCCGACAAACGAACGTCCTGGCCGATGTGGCTGTCGCGGAGCGCGCCGCAGGTGTGGGAGCGGTAACGATGCATGGAGGTCCTGGAAGCGTCGGGGGTGGGCGAAGGCCCGCTAGCATTCATGCAAAAGCGAATGCAGACGGCGTGAGGGTTTACCCGAGCCGAACCGGCGCGGCAACCGGGCCCGGGTCGGGCCGCTGAAACGACCGAGCGTGATTGCCAATGCCCGGCGCCTTCCTATCTCTACGTTCATGACGCTCCACTTCCCCTTCGACAATACCTACGCAGCTCTGCCCAACGGCTTTTTCGCCCGGGTCGCGCCCACCCCCGTGATGTCCCCCAGACTGGTCAGGCTGAACCGGCCGCTCGCGTTGCATCTCGGCCTCGATCCGGAGTGGCTGGCGGGCTCCGAAGGCGTCGAGACCCTTGCCGGCAAACGCGTCCCTGAAGGCGCCGATCCCATTGCCATGGCCTATGCCGGGCACCAGTTCGGCCATTTCGTGCCGCAACTCGGCGACGGTCGCGCCATCCTGCTCGGCGAGGTCATTGACGCCGACGGCGTCCGCCGCGACATCCAGCTCAAGGGCTCCGGACCTACGCCCTTTTCGCGCCGCGGCGATGGCCGCGCCGCACTTGGGCCCGTGTTGCGCGAATATATCGTCAGCGAGGCGATGGCAGCGCTGGGCATTCCGACCACGCGTTCGCTTGCGGCCGTCGTGACCGGGGAGAACGTGGTGCGCGAGACGCTGCTGCCGGGCGCGGTGCTTACGCGGGTGGCGTCCAGCCACATCCGCGTCGGTACCTTCCAGTATTTCGCGGCGCGCAGCGACGTTGCGGGCGTACGGCGCCTCGCCGATCACGTGATCGCAAGGCATTATCCCGAGGTAGCCGGCGCCGAACATCCCCACCGGGCGCTGCTGGACGTGGTGATCGCGCGGCAGGCCGGCCTGGTCGCGCGATGGCTGCTGGTCGGCTTCATTCACGGCGTCATGAACACCGACAACACGTCGGTTTCGGGCGAGACCATCGACTACGGTCCATGCGCCTTCATGGATAGTTACGATCCGGCGACGGTCTTCAGTTCGATTGACGAGCAGGGCCGCTATGCCTATGGCAACCAACCCCGCATCGCGCTGTGGAACCTGACGCGGTTCGCCGAATGCCTGTTGCCGCTGCTATCCGGGGACCAGGAGAAAGCCATTGCGGAGGCGCAATCGGCACTCGGCGAGTTCGCCGATAAGTTCGACAATGCCTATTACGCCGGTCTGCGCCGAAAGCTCGGCCTGTTCACTGCGCGCGATGACGACCCGAAATTGGCCGGCGATCTGCTGAAGGCGATGGCCGACAACGAGGCCGACTTTACGCTCACCTTCCGGCGATTAAGCGATGCAGCGCTTGGTCCCGAAGGCGATGCCGCAGTCGGGCAGTTGTTCGCCGATCCCGCGGCCTTCGACGCATGGGCCGTGCGGTGGCGGCAGCGGACGTCAGACGAGCTCCAGGATGCCCCGGCCAGACAGGCGGCGATGCGCGCGGTCAATCCCGCTTTCATTCCACGCAATCATCGGGTGGAAGCCGTCATCGAGGCGGCGGTGAACCGCAACGATTTTACGCCGTTCGAAGAACTTGTGACCGTTCTGGCGAAGCCATACGAAGACCAGCCGGCATTCATCCGCTATGCCGAACCGCCCCTACCCGGCGAGCGCGTGCTGCAAACTTTTTGCGGAACCTGAATGGTTAACCGTCCGGTAACCGCGCCGGCGCCGTTCTTGGCCGGCGGCACAAACGTTAAGAAACGCTCAACCGGTTCCCGACAAATCTACCAGTTTGCCGGGAGAGTTACGTGTACGACGCATTGGTGTTTGAGTTCATAGGGGCGGCGATGCTCGGGCTGTGCGGCATCGTGATCGCTTTGCCGTCGCGGCGTCCGCCTGTCGGACGTGCACGCAGGGTCTGACCTGCCAGGCATCGTGTCCCGGACGCGGCGGCATCCCCCATGCAGTTCCGCAGAGCCAAAGCACGAATAGCTAAAAACTGCCTGCCTAACCCCGTTGCAAGCCTCAAATTTGCTGCAAGACTCTTGACATACCAGCGCTTTCGGCAGAACGCCCTTTTAGAAGCGTTATGGACCGTTCATGGAACTGATCACTACCACCGCCGACCTCGCGGCCGTTTGCGACCGCCTCGCCAAGCACGCGGTGATCACCGTCGACACCGAATTCCTGCGTGAAACCACATATTATCCGCTGCTCTGCGTGGTCCAGATGGCCAGCGCCGACGAAGCGGTCGTGATCGACACGCTCGCCGCGGGTCTCGACTTAAAACCATTCTTCGACCTGATGGCCAACGAGAAGGTGCTGAAGGTTTTCCATGCCGCACGGCAGGACATTGAAATCATCTGGCACGAAGCCGAAATACTTCCGCATCCGATCTTCGACACCCAGGTCGCCGCCATGGTGCTCGGCTATGGCGACAGCATCGCCTACGATCAGTTGGTCGAGCGCGTTACCGGGCACCGGCCGGACAAGACCCATCGTTTCACCGACTGGTCGCGGCGGCCGCTGACCGAGGAACAGACGCACTACGCCGTTTCCGACGTCACCCATCTGCGCGACGTGTTTGCGGCGCTCGATGCCGATCTCAAGAAACGCGGTCGCAGCGAGTGGGTCAGCGAGGAAATGGAAGTCCTGACCTCGCCCAAGACCTACGATTTCCACCCGGAGCGCGCCTGGGAGCGGCTGAAGACGCGGGTGCGCAAGCCGAAAGAGCTGGCCGTGCTGATGGAAGTGGCGGCTTGGCGCGAACAGGAAGCGCAGAGCCGCGACGTTCCGCGCAGCCGCGTGCTGAAGGACGACGCCGTCGGCGACATCGCCACCCACGCCCCGACCAGCCTGGAACGCCTCGCAAGCCTGCGCTCGCTCCCGAAAGGGTTCGACCGCTCGAAGTGGGGCGCCGACATCGTGGCAGCCGTGCAGCGCGGCATCGCCCGCGACCCGCGCGGGCTGCCCAAAATTGAAAAACAGCGCAACAACTCCAATGGCGCCATCGTAGAGCTGTTGAAGGTGCTGTTGCGGATGACCTCCGAACGTCACGCCGTCGCCAGCAAGGTGATCGCCACGGTCGACGATCTCGAACAGATCGCGGCGGATGACAATGCCGACGTCGGAGCGCTGCACGGCTGGCGGCGCGAACTGTTCGGCGAGGCCGCGCTCAAGCTGAAGCATGGCGGGTTGGCGTTGGCGATCGAGAACGGCCGCGTGGTCCGTGTGGATCGCGATCAGGCGTGACCCCGCTATCGCAAGGGACCACCCTCTTCGGCGAGCCTGACAAAGGCCTACGCGGCATCCCGACGGGCCAAAGCTGTCCCGATCAGGGAGCGCAGAAACCGCTGCTCCTCCCCGAGCCGTTGCTGAGATAACGGACTTTCCTCAGATTGGAACAGTCCCGATCTCCGAATGTTCGGCATCGAAGGCCGTTCAAGAACAGGGCAATCAGGGCCGTCCTAAGCTGCCATGCCAAGGCGTGCGGCCGACTTTGTACGGACCGGTTTTCCGCCCGGCGGATCTTCCGGCCCCCGATCCAACTCGGATAGCGCATCGAGCACCTCATCGATGGTTACGAGGCGATGGGACCCGGGCAGTTCTCTCAACGCCGGGTTCGATGCCACCGCGGCCGCATCCGATGCCCAGGATGCGAGAATGGCACGCTTCTCGTAAGTCGAAATCGCGGTATCAGCAACGACGTCGCGAGGGTGATCGTAGGCCGAACCGGGATGCAGGATCGCATTCAGGTCAATAATGTTGTCAGCACGATCGATCATCGGATGATCCTCCTTTCCTTCTCCTTGTTCGCACTGCCGATGACTTCCCACCCGCCAAGGCGGGTGGAGCTCCCGCCCGGCCCCGGGCGGGAGTCACATTTGGTCGAAATCAGGCGGCTTTGCCTTCAAGCTGATGCACGTTGTCGGTAGCGGCGCCATTGATTGCAATCCGCCGCGGCTTCATCGCTTCGGGAATTTCCCGGACCAGCTCGATTTTCAGCAGACCATTTTCAAACGAGGCGTTTTTCACCTGAACGTAATCGGCCATGTTGAACTGCCGCTTGAAGGGCCGCGCCGAAATACCTCGATACAGATATTCGTGCTCGGCCTTATCCACCTTGCCGCCCTCGATGGTGACCACGTTCTGCTCGGCCGTCACGGAGATTTCGTCGGGCGAAAACCCGGCGACCGCGAGCGAGATCTGGTAGCGATCGTCGCCCAGCCGTTCGATGTTGTAGGGGGGATAGTTGTCCTCGCCGGCACGCTGGGCGGTTTCAGCGAGGTCGAAAAGGCGATCGAAGCCAATGGTCGAACGCCAGAGGGGAGAAAAGTCGTAAGTGCGCATAGCCAAATCCTCCAAAGAGCAAAATGGTACGAGCGGCACCGGACCTGACCAGTGCCCGTCTCACATTCCCGACCCGTTGCGGCATCGGGAACACCACCTCACGGTGGCGACCCGATAATTAGAAAAACGCCTTTTTGGTTTCAAGAGGGAGCAGAAAAATTTTTAGCCGGTATCCGGGCCGGCCTTTTAACTGACGGGATGCCGACCTGGATCGTCATGCGCCGCAAGCAATGCGCTGTTCAGCGCCGCACAATCGACCCTGACCGCCCGAGCAGCCGCGCCAGTTGCTTGAAGCGGCTGCCGACGCGGTCGGCGACGAGATCGACCATCCGATGCTCGAACACCAGCATCAGTTTGCGGCCCCGGCTGCGAAAATGCGTCGCCGGCAATACGCCGGGCCGCGCCGCCGAGATCAGGTGCGCGACGCGAAACGCCGCTCCGAGAACGCGGGCGCGCTCGACCATCGGTGCAGGGACCATGTCGCGGATTTCCGTCGGCGGCTCGTTCTGTTCGCTCAGGCCGGCATAGCGATAGAATACTGCGAGCGCCACGAACGCCCTGCCCTGATGACCGACCGTGCCGAAATTTCCGTTGGTGATCAGGCTCATCGTCTGCTCGCCACGGTGGTCTGGATGAACCCGCCAGCCAATGTCCGATAACAGACAGGCGGCATGGCGCAGGCGGCGGTCTTCCTCGGTTTCGCGCAGTTTCGCGATTCTGACCAGGCGGTCGGTCCAGCCGATCAGTTCCTCGGCATGACGCGCCGAGCGCGACAGCAGTTCGTTCAGGGTCTGCGCCGCGCAGATCAATCCGTCCTTAGCGCGTTCCCGCTCGGGCAGCATCGAATACAGCAGGCCTTCGCGCACGCCATAGGTCGAAAACACGACGGTCTTTGGTTTCGCCGTGCGAATGATGTATTCGAGAACCAGCGCCGCATAGGCCAGCAGCGGCCGCCGGGCTTCCGATACGGCTTCTATGTCGGCCAGCATGTTGGTGGCCACCAGACGACGCAGACGGCGGGCGAAGTCCAGCGCTTCGGCCGCCGGAATCGAATAGCCGTGCATCACCTGCAACGGATATTCGCTCTGGATGATATGGATGCGCGCCAGCGCCCGCCACGTTCCCCCGACCGCATAGAAGGTCCGGCCCAAGCCGGCCTTGAGTTGCGCAATTTCCGAAAGGTCGTTCTTGACGATGCGCTCGGCGCGCTTGAGCGACTTGTGCGAAGTGTCCTGCAAGGCGAGGCTTCCGAGCGGAAGCGTCACCCCCTGCCGGACGCGGTTGCGGTGGATATCGATCAATTCCAGCGACCCGCCGCCGAGATCGCCGACGATGCCGTCCGGCTTGTGCACGCCGGAGACGACGCCGAGCGCGGACAGTTTTGCCTCGAGCGGTCCCGATAGAATCTTGACGGGCACGCCGCAAATGCGCGAGGCTTTTGCGATGAAGTCGAGGCCGTTGCTGGCATCCCGGCATGCCGCCGTAGCGATGGCATAGACGCGGCCGACTTTCATTACCCGGCACAGCGCGCGAAAACGCCGCAGCGACGTCAGCGCCTTGCCGACGGCATCGGATGCCAGCAGGCCGGTGCTCTGCACCTCGCGGCCAAGCCCGCATAGCGTCTTCTCGTTGAAGATGGAGACGAGGCTGCGCTCCATCGATTCATAGACGACGAGACGCACCGAATTCGAACCGATGTCGATGACCGCGACGCTGGATCTGCGTTTGCGCGGCCGCTTCACCGTACCGACCCCTCACGACGATTGCTGACGCTCGGTGCGTCGCGTGAGGCGGCGCGGCGAAGATTCCTTGAGCGACTTTCCACGGCCTGACAGACTCGGATTCGTCATGAAATAATTATGCAGGTTGAAGGGTTCCTCGCCCTTCGCGGCCTTCATACGCGTAGACGATCCATCCGGCAATAACTGCCAGCTTTGCTCGGTATCCTTCAGGTTCGCGACCATGATCTGTTCGAGAACCTGCTGATGCACCGTGGGATTTTGCAAAGGACACAGGACTTCGACGCGCCGGTCGAGGTTGCGCGGCATCATGTCGGCGGAAGAGATATACACAGATGCTTTGGGACCCGGCAGACCGTGTCCCATGCCGAAACAGTAGATTCGGCCATGCTCGAGGAACCGGCCGATGACCGATTTGACGCGGATGTGGTCCGACAGGCCGGGGACGCCGGGCCGCAGGCAGCAGATGCCGCGTACGATCAGTTCGACCGAGACGCCTGCCTGGGACGCTTCATACAACGCATCGATGATATCGGGATCGACCAGCGAATTCATTTTCATCCAGATCGCCGCCGGCTTGCCGTGGCGGGCGTAGTTGGTTTCGCCGCGGATATGCTCAAGCATGCGCTTGCGCAAGGTGAGCGGCGATACCGCCATTTTCTCGATATCGCTCGGCTCGGCATAACCGGTAATGTAATTGAATACGCGCGCGGCATCGCGGCCGATGATCGGATCGGACGTGAAGTAGGACAGATCGGTGTAGATGCGCGCCGTCACCGGATGATAGTTGCCGGTGCCGGTGTGAACATAGGTGGTTAACGTGGCGCCCTCGCGGCGCACCACTAGCGACAGCTTCGCGTGGGTCTTCAACTCAAGGAAACCGTAGACGACCTGTACGCCGGCACGCTCCAGGTCGCGCGCCCAGCGGATGTTGGCCTCCTCGTCGAACCGCGCCTTGAGCTCGACCAGCGCGGTGACCGACTTGCCGGCTTCGGCGGCCTCGACCAGCGTACGCACGATCGGAGAGTCGCGCGATGTGCGATACAGCGTCTGCTTGATCGCGACCACGTCGGGATCGCGCGCCGCCTGCTGCAGGAACTGCACGACCACATCGAAGGATTCATAAGGATGATGGACGATCAGGTCCTTCTGCCGGATCGCCGCAAAGATGTCGCCGCCGTGATCCCTGACGCGCTCGGGATGGCGCGGGACGTAAGGCACGAATTCGAGGTCGGGCCGGTCCAGCCGGGTCAGTTGCGACAATTCGTTCATGGCGAGCACGCCGTCGACCAGCAGTACTTCGTCGTCGGCGGTGGAGAGCGCGCGCTGCACGAAGGCGCGCAATTCTTCCGGCATCGTCGCCTCGATCTCGAGCCGGATCACCGATCCCCGGCGCCGCCGCTTCAACGCCGTCTCGAACAGGCGCACCAGATCTTCCGCCTCTTCCTCGATTTCCAGTTCGGAGTCCCGGATGATGCGGAACGCGCCCTGCCCCTTGACGGTATAGCCGGGGAACAGCCGGCCGATGAACAGGCCGGTCGCCTGTTCCAGCGTGATCAGTCGCACCGCGCCGTCCTTGCCGGCGGGCAGGCGGATGAAGCGATCGATCTTGCCCGGCATGCGGATCAGCGCATTCATCGGCTTGCCGTCGGAAACGCGCGACAGATGCAGTGCGACGGTAAAGCCGAGGCTGGGAATGAACGGGAACGGATGCGCCGGATCGATCGCCAGAGGGGTCAGCAGCGGGAAAATGTTGTGGAGAAAATGATCCTCGATCCAGCTTCGCTCCGCCTTGGTCACCTCGCGGCCGTCAACCAGAATAATGCCGACGTCGGCGAGAATGCCGCGCAGATCGCGCCAGATCGCCTGCTGATCGCCTGCAAGCTTCGAGACGGTTTCGTTGATGAGAACGAGTTGTTCGGAAGGCGACAACCCATCCGGGCTGCGCTCGGTGATGCCCTCCCGCACCTGCGCCTTGATGCCGGCCACGCGGACCATGAAGAACTCATCAAGGTTATTGGCGGAAATCGACAGGAACCGCACCCGTTCCAGCGCCGGATGACCGGGATTGACGGATTCCTCGAGAACCCGGCGATTGAAATGCAGCCACGACAGCTCGCGGTTGATAAAACGTTCCGGACTTGTTCCGATCACGGCCCCTGCGTGAGCTTCTATGTCTTTTTCTTTCAAAACAACGGCTTGTGAGGAATCCATAGGGTGTCGATCCATCCCAGATCAGGAAACTGCGCGGTCACGCGGGCGCAGCTTGTGTTAGTGCGATGACGTTTCAATGACATTGATGTTCCCCGCAGCGCCCCCGTCAAGTCGGGTCGGATCTCAGAGCGACTGCGGATCGGCATCCCGCAACAGTTCGGCCGCCAGCGCCCGGGTCGCCGGTCTGCCCAGCCGTAACGCCTCGGCGTCCAGCAGTTCGACCGCCCGGCGGGCGGCGGCAAATGACCGCTCGATCCGTGCTGCCAGATAGCTCACCACGGTTTCATCGACACTGAGTTGCCGGTCCACGCAGAATTTGACGATCAGCGCGCGAAATAGTTGATCGTCGGGCGGCAGCAGCGTTACCACCGGCACCGCGCGGAACCGCGAGCGCAAATCGCGCAGTTCAACCTGAAAGGCCGCCGGCGGTACCCGCGCCGTGATCAGGACGAACGCCTGATCTTCGCGCGCGAGATTCATCAGATGAAACAGCGCGCGCTCGTCAAAGCTTGACTGGTTCAGGTCTTCGACCACCAGCGCACCGGTCGCCAGCGCTCCGGGCACCGCAGCTGCGGATAGCGCCTGTGCGGTGGTCGATCGCGCACCGACCTCCTCCGCCCAGATCGCGGCGAGGTGACTTTTGCCGGAGCCTTCCGGGCCCGCTAGCAGCATGATCCGGTTCGGCCAGTCGGGCCAGCCGTCTATCAGCGAGAGAGCCGCCGCGTTGGCCGGTCCTTCGAGAAAATTATCGCGCGAGCGGCTCTCGGCGTGCGGCAACGCAAACGCTAGCTGACGAGGTTGAACGCGGGCTGCCACGCAGTCACTCCATGCCGGCGCACCGGCGTACCCTAGTTGACTTCGATCGTGCTCATGTGCCGTACCCACTCCACCAGATAGAGCGATACGGAAACCAAAGTAAAGATCGTCACAAAACCCATCAGGATCAGGTCATACGGCGTCGACCTGAAGCCAAATCCGAGCGCGGCCAGCACCAGCGCGGCGAACGCAACCTGCGCGACTGTGTTAAGCTTCGATACCATCAACGGCTTCATCGGAATCGGCTTGCCGAACAACCACGATACGATCACGGCCGATACGATCATGATATCCCGCGACACCACCAGAATGACGATCCAGCGCGGCACCGCGCCCCATATTCCGAGCGCCACATAGATCGAAACCAGCAGCGCCTTGTCGGCCAGCGGGTCGAGCAGCGCACCGAGTTCACTGGCCATGTCGAAGCGTTTGGCGAGAAAGCCATCCACCGCATCGCTGATGCCGGCGACGACGAAAATCACGAAGGCAACCTCCATCCTGTCGGACGCAATTGCCCAGACGATGAAAGGCACCAGCAAGATGCGCCCCAGCGTAATGATGTTCGGAATGCTCACCTGGCGTTTCCCGGCCTCCGGCCCGATTTCACTCAAGATCAGAGCTTTCGATGCCCGGACCGGCTTCCTGTTTACATAGACCATGCCGGGAGCGCTTGCGAGCCATTGCACGCCGGTGAAATCCGACGTAACCACCCCGGCGAACATCTGGAATCGGGCATGGCCGAGCAAAAGAACGGGCTGACATACGCGGACTCCGGGGTCGATATCGATGCCGGCAACCGTCTGGTCGATCTGATCAGGCCGATGGTTCGCGCCACCGCCCGGACCGGGGCCGACGCCGAGATCGGCGGCTTCGGCGGGATATTCGATTTGAAGGCTGCCGGCTTCGAGGATCCGGTTCTGGTCGCCGCAACCGACGGAGTCGGCACCAAGGTCAAGATCGCAATCGAAACCGGCTTGCACGCCGGCATCGGCATCGACCTGGTGGCGATGTCGGTGAACGACCTCGTGGTGCAGGGCGCCGAGCCGCTGTTCTTCCTGGACTATTTTGCCTGCGGCAAGCTCGATCCGGAGGCCGCCGCCAGCATCGTGGCGGGCATCGCGGAGGGCTGCCGGGAATCCGGTTGCGCGCTGATCGGCGGCGAAACCGCCGAGATGCCCGGGCTCTACAAGGACGGCGACTACGACCTTGCGGGCTTCGCGGTCGGCGCCGCTGAACGCGGCACGCTGTTGCCGCGCGCCGACATCGCGGCCGGCGATGCGGTGATTGGATTGGTTTCGTCGGGCGTTCACTCCAATGGATTTTCACTGGTCCGCAGGATCGTCGAAGTATCCGGGCTCAGCTTCGATGCGCAGGCGCCGTTCTCGCCGGTCATGACGCTCGGCGGCGCGCTGCTGACGCCGACGCGTCTTTACGTGAAATCATGCCTGCGCGCGATCCGCGAAACCGGCGCGGTCAAGGGACTGGCCCACATCACCGGCGGCGGTTTCACCGATAACATCCCGCGCGTGCTGCCGAAGCACCTTGGCGTCGGCATCGACCTCGCGCGCTTGCAGGTGCTTCCGGTGTTCAAATGGCTTGCGCGGCAAGGCGGCCTTGCCGAACTCGAACTGCTGCGAACCTTCAACTGCGGCATCGGCATGATTGCCATCGTAAAATCCGACGCGGTCGATCAGGTCATGGACCTCTTCACAGAGGCCGGCGAAAGCGTGGCGCTGCTCGGCGAGGTCATACCCGCCGCCGGCGGGCATCGCGTGGTCTATAATGGTCATCTCGACCTTGAATGGTGATGCCATGAAGCGCCGGGTCGCGATCCTGATATCCGGGCGCGGATCGAACATGACGGCGCTGATCGAGGCCGCCAAGGAGCACGATGTACCGGCCGAGATCGTGGTCGTCATCTCCAACAAGGCGGACGCAAGCGGGCTGCCAAATGCCCGCGACCGCGGCGTCCCGGCGGTCATCCTCGAAAGCAAACCATTCGGCAACGACCGGGCGGGTTTTGAAGCCGAGCTGCAAGCCGTGCTGGACGACAATCGTGTCGACCTGATCTGCCTGGCCGGCTTCATGCGGCTGTTCACCGCGGAATTCGTGCAGCGCTGGCAGGGCCGCATGCTCAACATCCACCCCTCCTTGCTGCCGTCGTTTCCCGGCCTCGATCCGCACGGACAGGCATTGCGCGCCGGGGTGAAAATTTCCGGCGCGACCGTGCATTTCGTGATTCCGGAAACCGATGCGGGCCCGATCGTGATGCAGGGCGCGGTCGCGGTGCGCGATGACGACACGCCGGCAACGCTGGCCGCCCGCGTGCTCCAGATCGAGCATCGCATCTACCCCGACGCGCTGCGGCTGGTGGCCGGCGGCGGAACGCGGCTGGATGGCGGCGTGTGCAGGACCACGGCCCATGGCCGTTCCGGCGACACCCTGATTTCGCCGGAACTCGCCTGATCCGAAGCCGATGCCGCAAAACAAATCCCCCGGCTTTCACCGGGGGCCATCGCCAATCGTGACCGATCGCGGCGAAGTTCTAGGAAACTTTCAGGTTCTCGGCGGATGACTTGCCGCGATTTTCGACGAGGTCATATTCGACGACCTGATTTTCATTGAGGGTAGAGAGTCCGGCGCGCTCGACCGCGGAGATGTGGACGAACACGTCCTTGTCGCCTTGCATCGGCTTGATGAACCCATAACCCTTGGTCGGGTTGAACCACTTGACGGTGCCTTTTTGCATCGCCTGTCTCCTGCTCTAGACATAAAAAAGACGCGCCACGCTTTTTGCGTGCCACGCCACAAGCGGGCTTCCGGAAGTCTGCTCAATTTCCAAGTCACGAAACGCACAGTCGAACGGCCTAAATCCGATTGTGCCGCGATTGCAACACGAAAATTGCGCGTTAGCAAGTCTCGGTCTTGCCTCAAGCCCGACGTCGCGGCTCGAATTTATTCTGAAATTCGAGATCCGGATGCAGCATCCAGATGCCGGGTATCGCGGGCCGATCGTGGGGTGAACCAGGGCCTCGTCACAGCTCCAGGCCCCGGCCGGATGGTCCAAGGCGTCCGGATTGATCGAACGCGCCGACCATCGGCATATGCGGACGGCGCCCGTCGCTCAGAACGGCTTCGCGGCAACATAACCTTGCACTCCGAAATCCTCCCTCGATCCGGACATCAGCGGCACGAGGTCGTTCGGATGAATGAATTCATCCCTGAAGCACGCATGCACTTTGGGATCAAAAATGCTTTTCAACCAGTCGATAACGACCTTGTGGCGATCGGAGTTTCGGAACTCCTTGTGATAGGTGAGCCATAGATCCATGTGATAGTTGATTCCGAGATCGATCGCGACCAAGGGCGCGCCGAGTGCTATCGCCGAGGTCGGCAGAAAGCCGATCCCGGCGCCCCGCTCGATGGCATAAAGAACCGCCACGCTGGAATTGGTTGATATCCCTACGATGCCCTCCAGCGACTCCAATCCCAAAATGCGCGCATAACCGGTTTCATCAAGCTGCACGCCATGCTGTTTGACGATCCGATGATTTCTGAGATCCATGAGGGATTTTGGAAGTCCATAATCATCGCGATATGCTTCCGACGCAAATGTATAGATGTGGAGCCGTCCAAGCTTTGCGACAATGAGGTCCGGGTCGGTCGGCCGCTCGAGCTGAATTGAAATATCCGCCTCGAGGCGCGACACGTCGGCCTGCTCCATGGCGCAACGAAGATCGACCGTGATCTTTCGATAGGTTTTCTGGAAATCGATCAGCCTGGGAAGAATCCAGAAATTCCCCGGCCCCTCGGTCACGGCCACGCGCACCGTTCCATTCGTATCCGTTGACGACGCGCGGCGAAAAATGTTGAAGCTGAGACGCTCCATCTGTTCAACATCCAACAGCAAGGCTCTTCCCTCGTCGCTCAGCGACAGGCCCGACTGATCGCGCAAGAAGAGCTTGAACCCCAATTCCTCTTCAAGCCTGTCGATCTTTCGCATAAGGGTCGTGCCGGTCAGCCCGAGCGCATCCGCTGCAGTTCTGAAACTTTGATGACGGGCGCACAAAAGAAATGCCCGCAGATCCTCCCACGAGGCGTTGAGCGCATCATCGATTTTTTTGCGCTGCGCTGGCGCAGCACCCCGATGCAAATGTTGCGGCATACCCGTCATTCCCGTCAGGTATGATCATTGTCACACATATGGAAACCATAAATGCATAAAGTAACAAGAGAAAGCGGGGATTTGGTCGCACGGCACGACCTGGACGGGCTGCTGCTCTCGGCCACGATCAGTGCGGAACCGGCTGAGCTTCATCAGTTGGCTGCCTTGGCCGAGATCGCCAACCGCGAGATCCCCGGCGTCAACGCATCGGAAGCCGGACTGACCCAGTTTCTGCGCGACGATCCGGAGTCGATTTTCGCTTTTCGACGCAGGGAGACGCTGCTGGGGGGCATCGCGTTCCTGTATCTCAACTGCCGGGGACAGGATGCACTCCTGCTCGATAACATCGACTTGAAAAACCCCGGTCGCGAGTTTCTGGCACGCGGCGGCGAGGAAGTATCCGCTATTTATGTTTGGGCCCTCGCCGGCTATGGCCGCGCAGCGATCGGATTAGGAAACGTTGCCGCGCGTTTGAGAAGGCCGCGTTTTATTGGCGCCGATTACTTTGCGCAACCATCGACCGCAGCGGGGCGCGATTTGCTTGTCGCGCTCGGATTCAAATCGACACCGAGCTACCAGCCCGACCTTTGGCGTTATGAACGCCGCTCACAGCATTTCCCGATTCATATGCCGGCACCGATTTCATCAGCAAGGAGTTTTCTAAATGCTTGGCAATAAGTCACTACCATGCGCTAAATCCGAGGCGCGGGCCATTTCGGTCCGTCTGGCGCGCGATCCCAACGATCTCATGCTTGTCACCGCCATTCGCGCGGCGGTTTATCTTGCCGAGCAGGATTGCCCGATCGAGGAGGAGTTCGACGGCAACGATCTGGTGGCGGCGCACTTCATCGGGTTTGTTGGGAAGGAGCCGGCGGCCTGCCTTCGCGTGCGGTTTTTCGGCGAGTTCGCGAAGGTCGAGCGGTTGGCCGTGCGCCACCAATTCCGGCGCTCGCGGATTTCGTTCAAGCTGGTACAGGCCAGCGTCGACTACATCAAGCGCAAGGGTTTTCGAAAAATCTACGGTCAGGCGCAGGACCGGCTGGTGGACTTCTGGTCGCATTTCGGCGCCAGGCCGCTCGGTGACAACCGCAAGCTCACCTTTTCCGACTTTTCCTACACCGAAATGGTCCTTGACCTCGAGCCGGGGCCGGACGCCATTACGCTCGATAGTGATCCTTACGTGATCATTCGGCCGGAAGGCGATTGGGACCGACCGGGCGTGCTGGACGTCTCCGCGGGTCGTGCCGTGACCTCGCCGGTTCGCCAAATGTGATTCCCGGTGGCCGTCATGATCGATCGAAAATTCGCGTTGTCCATGCACGACGATCCGCCGATCCTGGTCTGCGCCGACCTTCAGACCGAATATCTCACCGAGGGGCGCAGCCACGTGATCGCCGATGCCGACGCGGTCACGTCGCGAAGCCTTGAACTGCTGACGCTCTGGCGCGGCAATCTCTGGCCGGTGATGCACCTGAAGCGGATTACCCAGGCGGCGTGGTTCAATCCGGCATCAAGCCTGACGGACTGGATCGCGACGTTGAAGCCCAGACCGGGGGAACTCACGTTCGAACACCCGCTGCCATCGGCGTACAGCTCGACGCGGTTTGCGGAATACATGTCGAACATGAAAACCATCCGCTGCGTGATGCTGGGGTTCTCGCTCGATGAAACCATCCTGTCGACCGTCATCGACGGATTCCATCGCAGCCACAGCTATCAGGTCGTTCGAGACGCGGTAGCCTGCCGCCGGCGGGCGGATGGCGACGCCGCAGCCTACAAGGGCGTCCTGGTGGAAGTGATCGGCAACTACGCCCGCGTCCGGCGCAGTTCCGATCTTATCGCGGCCGTCAGGGAGATTACGGTATGACGAAAACCGAAACCACAACCCCCGAAGGATCGATCATGGTCCACCGCGTTCGGCCGGCTCCATGAGCATGCGCCGATCGGCGTCGATCTTCCTCAACGCGGCCATAAGCCGCAGACCGTCACCGGCAAGCGGGTCGACGTCGATGCTCTGCAACAACTAGGGCAATTTATTATCAAAATCGCCGGAATCGTGATCGCTCACCATGAAAACTCCAGACGCGAGTAAGCATCATGACCCAAAAGGATGATCTTAGCGAACTGTCGTCCCTCATCCTATCGGCAATCGAAATAGCTCGCAACCTGAAGTTGCCTACCAGCACCTATATCCTGTCGATGGCTCTGATGGAAGTCATGCAGGAAAGGGACGCCATCGATACGCGCTCGAAGGGCGACCCGCCACGCTGAAACCAATACCCCGCGAGCCTCATCCAACCACCATGATCCGCGGGTGAGCCGCCCGCCCGGTATTAACGCGGTTGCTCGGCGTGTTGGAGCTTGCGCTTGCGCCAGATCGATCCCATGACCAATACGACGATGAGTCCGAGCACTGCGCAGATGGTTTCGCCTCCGTGCCCGCCGCCGCCAAAGTGCGGCGCCACGCCGAAAGTCGCGAGCAAGGCGTCCAGGTGCGCGCCGGCGGGCCCGTCGAAAAAACGCTGCAGCATCGGGTGAACCGCGGGATCGGTCGCGATGACGTCGCCCGCGATCCAGCCCAGCAACGCCGCACCAGCCCATACCAGGATGGGCAGGCGGGTAAGCAATGCCATGATCAGGGCGGCGCCGGCGACGATCAGGGGAACGCTGATGGCGAGCCCGAGAACCAGCAGCGGCACGCTGCCGTTGGCGGCGGCGGCGACCGCGATGACATTGTCGAGGCTCATGACGATGTCCGCAACCACCACGATCTGCACCGCGGCCCACAGATGCGATGCGGATTTTACGGCGTCCTCGTCCTCGTTCTCCGGCACCAGCAGTTTCGCGGCGATCACCATCAGCGCCAGTCCGCCCACCAGCTTGAGGTAGGGCAACTCCATCAGGGTCGCGACGATACCGGTGAAAATGATGCGCAAGATCACGGCCGCGGCCGCACCCAGGATCATGCCCCATAGCCGCTGGCGCGGCTCCAGCCCGCGGCACGCCAGCGCGATCACCAGCGCGTTGTCGCCGGACAGCAGAACGTTGATCCAGATGATCTTGCCGACCGCGACCCAGAATGCGGGCTGCTGCATTTCGCTTTGAAACTGGGTAAAAAATGCTCCGATGTTTGCCGGATCCAAGATCTGCAGCACAGCCTACCCCTCTCAGCCCCCGGCGACCGCCGGCCTCTATGCTCAGCCGACGATTTCATTGCCCGAGAAAAACTGCGCGATCTCGATCGCCGCGGTTTCCGCCGCGTCCGAGCCGTGCACCGAGTTTTCGCCGATCGATTTCGCATGCAGCTTGCGGATGGTGCCGTCGGCCGCCTTGGACGGATCAGTCGCGCCCATGACGTCGCGATGCTTCAGAACGGCGTTTTCGCCCTGCAGAACCTGCACAACGACCGGTCCCGAAATCATGAAGTCCACCAGTTCGCCGAAGAACGGCCGCGCCTTGTGCACGGCATAGAAGGTCTCGGCCTGCTCGCGGGTCATGCGGATGCGCTTCTGCGCCACGATCCGGAGTCCAGCCTTTTCGATCAGGGCGTTGATAGCGCCGGTCAGATTGCGCTCGGTGGCGTCGGGCTTGATGATCGAAAAGGTGCGCTCAATCGCCATGATTTGTCCTTGAAGCGGGATGGGAGATTGCGGCGCTTATATCGGCGCCATCCCGGATCGGCAAGCGACCAAGCCAGGAGAGCAAGCGACATCAGGCCGCTCCCGGCAACGCCGACCGGCCGCAGCTCAAGCGCGATCCATCAACCTTTCAGCCCCTTGGCATCGATCAGGCTTTGCGCCAACGCCTGAACCGCCGCGGCCGGAAGCTGGATGCCCGACAGTTTCCAGCCATCGCCCTGGAAATGAAGGCTCACTCCTCCGGCTTGTTCGGTGTCGCCAAGACGAACCAGAAATTCGACCGGCTTGGTCGGCGAAATCCGGCGCAGCAGGTCGAGCGTGCCGGAAGTGCTGAGTTCGCTGAGACGATGCATGTCCGCGATCGGGTTGCCGCCCAGGCCGACCGCGCCCTGGTTGAGAATGCGCGTGAGGTTTTCCTTGGTCAGCATTTTCGCGATCATGGCATCGGCAACCGTCGCGCCGTAGGAATTTACCAGCATCTGCTCCAGCGGCTTGATCGGCCGGTCACGACCGAGTTGCTTCAAATAGCCGCCCACGATCTGCTCGACCAGGGAATGCCGTAGTCGCGGCAGGTCGGTTCGTGCCAGGACCGCAGCGCCGTCGCCAGCCCGCGCTGCTTCAACCAGGCCGCCAAGGGATATGACAGCCGATCCGACGTAAATTCCGGCACCCACCAACAGAGCAACCAGGACACCAAAAAACCACCGCATGAAGCCACTTTCTTCAAGGTTCGACGCGCGCCCGGCAGGGTTTATCGAGCAAATGAGGCGATAGTGGATCGTGCGGAAGCCTGGGATGCGGGCATTGTTCGCGACGCCAACCTTGCTGCGATTTCATGGAAATGAACCGTTCCTGACAAAGCCGTCCCTGCGCCATTCAGATTTCCGGCGCTAAAGTTCCAGCTGGACTAACCGACGCGCCATCGGCGCCAAACTCGAGGAGACGATCATGTTGCGCAAACTTGGGCTTATTGCAGTTGCCGCGGCCTCGCTCAGCGCGGCCGCATTGGCACCGACATCGGCTTCCGCCTGGGGCGGAGGCCACCATGGTGGCAGTTGGCATGGCGGCTGGGGCGGACCCCGGCTGGTCGTCGGCGGTCCCGCTTATTATGCCGGCTACGGTTATGGCGGCTGCTATGTGCGGCGATTGGTCCCAACCCCTTGGGGGCCGCGCTGGCGCCTGGTCAACCGCTGCTACTGATCGGAACCACCCATTTCGCGATCTAAAGCATCAGCCGCAGTCGCGGCTGGTGCTTGATATGACGGCGCCGGGGGAACCGGCTCGCCGCTTCATTCAATTTTTACGCCATCGGCATGCCATCGATAAACCAACGAAACAATTTTGCCCTGAACGACTTGATCCGATGCCAATAAACATAAACAGCGCACGGAACCGCCGATGTCCGATCGAATCAACCAGAGCAGCGAGGCGATTGATCACCCTATCAGCCGATCAATTTGTTATGCCATCGGCGAACGATTGCAGCAAAATCTGCGCCCGGACAACGCCCGCCTGCCGTCCCATCTCCAGCGCCTGATGGACGAGTTGCAGCGGCGCGACTATCGCGACTGATCCGTCCCGCGATGTCAGGCATGAGCGGCCGGATCCAGATATAGCGTACGATTGGAGTTGCGTTGCCGACCCGATCCGGTGACAACCCCGCATGCTTTCCATTACCGACATCGCCGTCCGGATTGCCGGGCGGCTCCTTATCGAGCATGGCACAGCTCAAATTGTGCCGGGCGCGCGCGTCGGTCTGATCGGTCGCAATGGTGCAGGGAAATCGACCCTGTTCCAGGCCATTCGCGGCGAACTGCCTCTCGAAGCCGGCACCATCGCGATTCCGCCGCGATGGCGCGTCGGCAGTCTTGCCCAGGAAGCTCCAAACGGCCCGGAGAGCCTGACCGACGTCGTTCTCAAAGCCGATGTCGAGCGTGCCGCGCTGCTGCAGGAGGCAGACAGCGCACACGACCCGCACCGGATTGCGGAGATCCAGACCCGGCTTGTCGACATCGACGCGCATTCGGATCCGGCGCGCGCGGCGGCGATCCTGAGCGGGCTCGGATTCTCTACTGCCGATCAGGCGAGGCCGTGTTCGGAATTCTCCGGCGGGTGGCGCATGCGGGTGGCGCTTGCGGCGACGCTGTTTTCGGCCCCCGATTTGCTGCTGCTGGACGAACCGACCAACTATCTCGATCTGGAGGGCACGCTGTGGCTGGAAGATCATCTGGCGAATTATCCGCGCACCGTCATCGTCATCAGCCATGACCGCGACTTGCTGGATACTTCGGTCGATCAGATCCTGCACCTGGATCGCGGCAAGCTGACGCTCTATCGCGGCAGTTATACCTCCTACGAAGAGCAGCGCGCGACCAGGGAGATGCTCGACGCCAAGCACGCCAAACGCCAGGACGCCGAGCGCAAGCGGCTGCAGGCCTTCGTCGATCGCTTCAAGGCCAAGGCCTCGAAAGCGCGCCAGGCGCAGTCGCGCGTCAAGATGCTGGAAAAAATGAAGCCGATCGCCGCCGTGGTGCGGCAGGATGTGCGCGAGATCACCTTCCCGGCGCCGGAAAAGATGCTGTCTCCGCCCATCATCGCGGTCGACCATGTCGCCGTCGGCTACGATCCCAAGAACCCGGTGCTGAATCGCGTTACGCTGCGCATCGACAATGACGATCGCATCGCATTGCTGGGCTCCAACGGCAATGGCAAATCCACGCTGGTAAAACTGCTCGCCAACCGGCTGGCGCCGTTCTCCGGCAAGATCACGCGCGCGGACAAGATTTCGATCGCTTATTTCGCCCAGCACCAGCTTGACGAACTGAACGAACAGGGTTCGCCCTACGATCACGTGCGCAAGCTGATGCCCGACGCCCCGGAAACCAAGGTGCGCGGACGCACCGGCGCGATCGGTTTTTCGGGCAAGGCCGGTGACACCGCCGTCAAAAGCCTTTCTGGAGGTGAAAAAGCGCGGCTGCTGCTGGGGCTTGCGACGTTCTTCGGCCCCAACATGATCATTCTCGACGAGCCCACCAACCATCTGGATATCGACAGCCGCGCCGCGCTGGCCGAAGCGATCAATGAGTTTCCTGGCGCGGTCATCATGGTTTCGCATGACCGTTATTTGATCGAATCATGAGCTGATCAATTGTGGGTTGTCGCCGATCGCACCGTGACTCCCTACGACGGCGATCTTGACGACTATCGGCGCATGGTGCTGTCGGCCCGCGGCATGCGCACCGGCTCGCGCGACCGGGGCGCCGATCGCGGCAATGGACGCGACAAACCGCCACGCAACAAGGCAGAAAAGCGCGTGCCGTTGAAGCAGAAGATCATCGATGCCGAGACGGAAATGGCGCGCATCAACGGCATCATCTCGAAAATCGATGTCGCGCTGTCGCTGCCCGATCTGTTCCAGCGCGATCCGAAACAGGCGGCGCAGCTGAGCAGGGCACGCGCCGGCGCTGCAAGCGCCTTGCAACGCGCGGAAGAAGAATGGTTGGCGGCCAGTTCGCAATATGACGAAACCGCCGGGTGATCAGGTACCGCAGGATGGCTCGAGCGCGGCGAAACCATCGTCCACGAGCGGTCGTCCTGACGGGTTCGCTGCGCTCAACCCGTCCGATGATTCATCGGCTACGTCGCCGCCGGTTTCTTCTTCGCCTTGGGCTTGGCCGTTTTCGGCTGGCTCGCCGGCTCGAGGCCGCGTTCGACCGATGACAGGCGGCCGGACGTGAACGTATAAATTCCCGGGCGCGGTCCGCGCGAATAGGTCAGCAATGCGACGCGGCGGCCGGCGCCGTCGGTGGATAAACTCACGTTATCGGGAGCCGTGCCGATGCCACGCGCCACGTCACATTCCGTATGCAGGAGCGCAACAGCCCCGGGCCTCGCCGTCGGCACCCCGGCCGATCCGTCGGTCAGCGCGTTGGCATCGGCGGGAGCACCGGGAGCCGCCATTCCCGGGCACATTCCGTCCGCGCTGATCAGATCGTCTGATGTGACGGGCTTGTCCGGCGTCAACGGCGGCGTCTCGATCGAGACATTCCTGATGAACATCCTGCCCGGGCGCGAAAACCAGTCCGCGTCCTTGGTCAGCAGGTCCGAGGAAAACATACTGGCGGTGCTCGAGCAGCCGGCTATCAGCGGAGCCGCCAGTACCAGCAGAAGCAATCGCTGTCGATGAGGATTGTCTTGTCGCACGATCAATTACGTTCCCGCCCCCGCGCCCTAAGCGCCTGTCCCACCATCACTTTGCGGCACCACCGTGGCTATGTCCTAACGGCGCGGACCGAATCTCGGATTATTACTAACTGCCTGATATCAGTTATTCCCGCCGCCGCCACCCGCCCCGCTCATCGGCCTGCCAATAAGTGACCTCAAAGCCCCGCGACTTGCAATCGGTCCATGCGGTGCGGGCCGCGGCCAGCGCGTCGCCATCGTCGCCGTTGAAAACCACGACAAGGCGCTCATAGCCATGGCAATCGGCCGGCAACGCGGCATTGTCGACCAGGAACCGGACATTGGCGTTGTTGGGATTGTCCCCCTCGATCGCGAGCACGATCGGCTGATCCAGGGCGTCGCCGACACGCCAGGTGGCGTGCGGCAAGAACGAATCGTCCCGATAAGTCCACAGATGCGCATCGAGCGCGTCGGCGCGTTCTTCCGATGTGGCTTGCACCACAACGCGCCAGCCGCGCTCCAGCGATTTCTCGAGCAGCGGCGGCAAGACATTCTCAAGGCTCATGTTCTGCAGATGATAGAACAGGACTTCCGTCATCGCTTGCCTTCATAATGCTCGGCGACCAGCCGCTCCAGCAGCCGCACGCCGTAGCCCGAGCCCCAGCTCTGGTTGATCTCCGTCTTGGGCACGCCCATCGCGGTGCCGGCGATATCGAGATGCGCCCAGGGCGTGTCGCCAACGAAGCGCTGCAGAAACTGTGCGGCGGTGATCGACCCGCCATTGCGCGCGCCGGCGTTCTTCATGTCGGCGAACTGCGAATCCATCAGCTTGTCGTATTCCGGGCCCATCGGCAGCCGCCAGACCTTCTCGCCGGTCGCCTGCCCGGCGGCATACAGCCGTTCCGACAGTTCGTCGTCATTCGAGAACAATCCGGCGTGTTCAGTGCCGAGCGCCACCAGGATGGCGCCGGTCAAGGTCGCCAGATCGATCATGAATTTCGGCTTGAACTTCTCTTTGACGTACCAGAGCACGTCGGCCAGCACGAGACGGCCTTCGGCGTCGGTGTTGATGATTTCGATGGTCTGACCCGACATCGAGGTGACGATGTCGCCGGGGCGTTGCGCATTGCCGTCGGGCATGTTTTCGACGAGGCCGATGGCACCGACCGCGTTGATCCGGGCCTTGCGCCCGGCCAGCGCGTGCATCAATCCGACCACGCAGGCAGCACCTCCCATGTCGCCTTTCATGTCTTCCATGCTTCCGGACGGTTTGATCGAAATGCCGCCGGTGTCAAAGCAAACGCCCTTGCCGACAAAGGCAACCGGCTGATCGCCTTTCCTGCCGCCGTCCCAGCGCATGATCACGGTGCGGCTCGGCCGCGTGGAACCCTGCCCCACGCCGAGCAACGCTCCCATCCCGAGCTTCGTCATCGCCTTCACATCGAGCACGTCGATGCCGACGCCAAGTTTGCGCAACTGGCTGGCGCGGCGCGCGAATTCGACCGGAAACAATACGTTCGGCGGCTCGTTCACCAGATCACGCGCAAGGATGACCCCGTCGACGATGTGATCGTCGGACGCGAAGGCTTTCTTCGCCGCGGACACATCGCCGACCGCCAGTGAAATCTCTGCGCTGAGCGGAGGCTCTTCGCCATCCTTCTTTTTGGTCTTGTAGCGATCGAATTTGTAAGCGCGCAGGCGCACGCCGGCGGCGACGGCGGCTACCTGTTCCGGCGTCATGGGCCCAGCCGGCAGTTCGGCGATGATCGTCACGGCCTCATTGCCCGGACGAAGTTTGCCGGCCACGGCACCGCCGAGCTTGAGGAAATCGTTGTTCTTGAGCTCGGGCTGCTTGCCGGTTCCGACCACGATCAGCCGGCTGGCTTTGACGCCTTCGGGCGCCAGAAAATCAAGCGTAGACGCGCTCTTGGCCTTGAATTGCTCGGCAGCAGCCGCGCGCTTGATGGTGCCGGCCGCCGGCCCCAGCGCCTTGCTGGTCGCCGGACCGAAGTTCAGCGTATCGTCGCAAAATACCACCAGGATGCCGCGCAATGCGCTGGAAAACGGGACGAAGCCGACCTTAACGGCGTCGGGCATAGGGAATCCTCCAAAATCAGGCTGTCGGGGAACGGGTCCATGGATGGGGTGATCGAGCGTTCTCCCTCTTTCCCGGATGATTCTCGGAGAGCACGTCTCTAGGCTTGCGCCACTATGGCCTGTTCGGCGCGCCGCTGCCAAGCGTTGCCGTGGCCGACGGGTCACATCTCACGAATTATTAACCATATCCCTAAGGTGCCACGGCTCAGCCATTTTGTTGACCGATCAAAGGGATGGTAGTGTGAGAGTGTAACGATCGGAAACGGCGGCGCGGCCTTGGGGAATCCCTCTACGGGATCTGGGCGCGGCGGCGGGTTCCAGTTCGGGACGACGGGGATCGTACGGGTACGATGGGGTCGATCGACAAGTACATTTTTCGCACGACGCTGGCGTCGTTTGCGCTGGTTCTGGTCAGCCTGACGGGGGTGATCTGGATCACGCAGGCGTTGCGCGGCATCGATTTGATGACCAGTCAGGGCCAGACCATCCTGACCTTTCTCGGTATCACCAGCCTGGTCATCCCAGCGCTGGTGCTGATCATCGCGCCGATCGCCCTGATGATCTCAATCTCTCACACGCTCAACAAGCTCGCGACCGACTCCGAAATCATCGTAATGAACGCCGCCGGCCTTTCGCCGCTGCGGCTGTTCCGCCCGTTCTTTTACGCCACGATCGTGGTGGCGATCCTGATCGCCTTCATCGCTACCTACCTTGCTCCGGACGGCATGCGCCGCATCAAGCGGTGGGACGCCGAGATCACCGCGGACGTGCTCACGAACATCCTGCAGCCCGGCCGCTTTGCGCAGCTGGACCAGAATCTCACCATCCGCATCCGCGAGCGGCAGCCCGGCGGCATCCTGGTCGGCATCTTTGTCGACGATCGCCGCAATCCGGACGAGCGCGTCAGCATTATCGCCGACCACGGGACGGTACTTACCAACGGAGGCGGCTCGTTTCTCGTCCTTGAAGATGGCAACCTCCAGCGATTCCAGACCGGCAAACGCGATCCGGCCCTGGTGGTTTTCGGCCGCTATGCGTTCGACATGTCGAAATTCTCGAATATGGGCCGCAACGTGGCTCTCGGCATCCGCGAACGATATCTTTGGGAGCTGGTTGCGCCGAACCCCGACGATCCGATCTACCAGCAAATACCGGGGCAATTCCGGGCCGAAATGCACGATCGGTTCCTGGCGCCGATTTATCCGTTTGCATTCGCCGCTTTGACCTTCGCGTTTCTGGGCGCGCCGCGCACCACGCGGCAGAGCCGAAACTTTTCGATCTCGAATTCCATTCTGACGGTATTCGGATTGCGCATCGCCGGATTCGCCTGCTCGGTCATGGCGGTGAAATCGCCAATGGCGCCGGTCGTTCAGTATCTGATGCTGGTGACGGCAATCTGCGCAAGCCTGTGGATCATTGTCGGCGGCATCGTCGTCGAGCCGCCGGCGGCGCTGATGGAAGCCATCGGCAAATCGAACGCGCGCCTTCTGCGCCTGGTGGGACGGCCCGCAACAGCATGAGCATGGTCACCAACACGCTGGGACGATATTTCGCCGGACGCTTCGTGGTGTCCGCGGTCGGCGTGTTCGCCAGTATTTTCATTCTCCTCGTCCTCATCGATTACATCGAGATGGTCAGGAAGACCTCGGGACTGGCTTCCGCCCCTGCCCTCATGGTTGCCGAGACGTCGCTGTTTCGCGTGCCACAGCTGCTCGAAAAGATGATGCCGTTCTGCATCCTGATCGGCGCGATGACCTGCTATCTGGCGCTGTCGCGGCGGCTCGAACTGGTGGTGGCGCGCGCCGCCGGGGTTTCGGCCTGGCAGTTCATTGCACCGGCGCTCACCAGCGCGCTGCTGCTCGGCGCCATCGCGACGCTTGCCTACAATCCGATGTCCGCCAATTTGCGGGAACTTTCCAAGCGGATGGAAGCCGAACTTTTCGGCTCCGCTTCAGGGGGCGGTTTGCAGGATGCTGCCGGGTTCTGGATCAACCAGGTCAACAGCGAAGGGCAGGCGATCATCAATGCCGCCCGGAGCGAGCAGCAGGGTGTCCGACTGACCGGGCTGACCGTGTTCAGATTCGATACCGAATTTCAGTTCCGGGAGCGAATCGAAGCTCGGGAGGCGACGCTCGAAGTCGGGCATTGGCTGTTCAAATCGGTGCGCCGTTTCTCGCTGGACGCACCCCCGGTCGATCAGGAGCGTTTTATCCTCAATACCAGCCTGACGCCGGCACAGGTCCGCAACAGTTTTTCCACTCCCGAAACTGTGTCATTTTGGCAACTACCGGGCTATATCAGGTCTTCGGAGAGTTCCGGATTTGCGACCGCCGGCTATCGTCTGCAATATCACAAGCTCATCGCACAGCCGTTTTTGCTGGCTGCGATGGTAATGCTGGCCGCCTCGGTGAGCCTGCGCTTCTTCCGTTTCGGCGGCGTGCAAAAGATGGTTTTGAGTGGCGTGGGTGCAGGCTTTCTGCTCTACGTTTTGTCGAAGGTAACCGAGGATTTGAGCAAGGCTGAGTTGATGAATCCCATCGCTGCGGCGTGGTTGCCAGTTTGCGTGGGCGGCCTCACCGGATTTTTGGCCCTGCTGTACCAGGAGGACGGGTAGTGACTGCAGTCGCCGCCCTCCAGCGAAGCTTGCCCGCATCCGGGCGGCGCACCCCGTTGCGCCGTCATCGCTTCCGTTTGCCTGTCGTTCCGGTGCTGCTCGCGGGGCTGGCTTTCGCGGCCTTGCTGAATGTCGCGCCGATGACGCCGGCCGCGGCGCAAAGCTTCACCTTCAACCCCATCCACACCAGGCCAAAGCCGCCGCCCCCCGCCAATAACGGGCAGATGCTCGTTCAGGCCGTCGAGGTGGATTATGACTACAATAATCAGCGGGTGTCCGCAGTCGGCAACGTGCAGATGTTCTTTAACGGGACCTCTATCGAGGCCGACAAGGTGATCTACGATCAGAAGACCAAGCGTCTGCATGCCGAAGGCAACATTCGCCTGACCGACGTGGACGGCAAGATCACTTACGCCAACATCATGGATTTGAGCGACGACTACCGCGACGGCTTCGTCGACTCGTTGCGCGTCGATAGCGCCGAACAAACGCGGATGGCGGCGACGCGGGCGGACCGTTCCGACGGCAACTACACCGTCTTCGAAAACGGCGTCTATACCGCGTGCGCACCTTGCAGGGACGATCCGAAGAAGCCGCCGCTGTGGCAGGTCAAGGGCGCCCGCATCATTCACGACCAAAGCGACAAGATGCTGTATTTCGAGAACGCCCAGTTGGAGTTCTTCGGCGTTCCGATGGCGTATCTGCCGTATTTCTCGACGCCCGATCCGACCGTCAAACGCAAGACCGGCTTCCTGATGCCCTCCATCACCTCATCGGCGTCGACGTTCGGCTATGGCGTGGAAACGCCGTTCTACTGGGCGATTGCGCCGGATTACGATGCGACCTTCAGTCCGCGAATCACGAGCCGGCAGGGCGTGCTGTTCCAGGGCGAATTCCGGCAGCGCCTGATCAACGGTTCTTACCAGATCCGCGCCTATGGAATCGATCAGCTGGATCCGAAAGCCTTCGCCGGCCAGCCCGGCGACGTCCAGTTCCGCGGCGGCGTCGACACCAAGGGTCAGTTCGCCTTGAACGACAAATGGGTCTGGGGCTGGGACGGCGTCCTGCTTTCGGACTATTTCTTCTTCTCGGATTACCGGCTGGCGCAGTACAAGGACACGCTGGGCTCGTTCCTGAGCGTGCCGACCGAAGCAATCTCCCAGCTTTACCTGACCGGCGTCGGCAATCGCAGCTATTTCGACGCCCGCACGATTTACTACCTGAGCTATTCAGGCAACCAGGCCCAGGTGCCGATCGTGCATCCGGTGATCGACTATTCGAATGTGCTCAACCGCAATCTCCTGGGCGGCGAGTTCAGCTACAAAACGAATTTCACCAGCCTGACGCGCGATACTGCCGCGTTCGACCCGATCACTCTTCTGGCCGCCAGCAATGGCTGGTGCCTGCCCACATCAGCCGATCCGACGGTGAAGACACCGACCAACTGCCTGTTGCGCGGCATCCCCGGCACTTACACGCGGGCGTCCGCCGAAGGACAGTGGCGCCGGTCATTCACCGATGACTGGGGACAGATCTGGACGCCGTTTGCGAAACTGCGCGTCGACGCGATCGACGCCTCGATCTCGAACCAGCCGGGCGTCTCGAATTTCCTGCCGGTCGGTGACACCCAGGCGCTTCGCGTGATGCCGACCGTCGGCCTCGAATACCGTTATCCTTTCATCAACGTGCAGCCCTGGGGCACTACGACGATCGAGCCGATCGCGCAGGTCATTGTCCGTCCCAACGAAACCTATGCCGGCAGGCTTCCCAACGAAGACGCGCAAAGCATTGTGTTCGACGCCAGCAACCTGTTCAGCGTCGACAAGTTCTCGGGCTACGATCGCGTCGAGGGCGGCGGCCGCGCCAATGTCGGCGTGCAGGCCACGACGCAGTTCGACCGCGGCGGTTCGGTCAATGTGCTGTTCGGACAATCCTATCAATTGTTCGGCCTGAATTCGTTCGCGGTCGCCAATGTGACCAACACCGGACTCGATTCCGGCCTCGACAAGGCGCGATCCGACTATGTCGCCCGCATCAATTATTCACCGAACCGGACCTATACCTTCAGCACCCGCGCGCGCTTCGACGAATCGACGCTGGACGTGCAGCGGTTCGAAGCCGAAGGCCGCGCCAGCTTCGATCGCTGGTCGGTCAGCCTGATGTACGGCAATTATGCGGCGCAGCCCGAATTGGGATACCTGACCCGCCGCGAAGGTCTGCTGGGCAGCGGCTCGATCAAGGTCGCGGCAAATTGGGTGGTATCGGGCGCCGCCCGATGGGATCTTGTCGCCAATCAGATCAATCAATACGTGATCGGCGCCGGCTACGTGGACGATTGTTTTGTTCTCGCGGCCAACTACGTCACCTCGTATACGTATGCCGCAGGCTCGGCACCGCCGATCCTCAACCACTCGATCATGCTGCAGATCGGTTTGCGGACCCTCGGCAGCACGGCTGCCACCGGCGGCCCGAGCGGTATTCAACAATAGAACCGCTGCCGGCGTGTGCAGCGTGCGGCGAATCCCATCGGCTGACCTGGAACCGACTATGACGACCTCGTTCCTCCCGCGTCTTTCGCGTCTGATCTTAAGCGGTACCGCGGCTTTGATTCTCATCGGCGGCGGATCGCCGCTGCATGCGCAAACCGTCGCCGTCATGGTCAACGGCGAACCCATCACCAATTACGATATCGAGCAGCGCAGCAAGCTGACCGCCCTCACGACGCACAAAATCCCTCCCCGGAAGGACGTGATCGAGGAACTGATCAACGAAAAGGTGAAGATCAAGGAAGCCAAGCGATTCGGTGTCGACCCCACTTCCTCCGACATCGATTCGTCCTATGCGATGATGAGTTCGCGGATGCGCATGACGGCGGAGCAGCTCGACAAAATGCTCGAAAACCAGAGCATTCGCCCGGACACGCTCAAGGCCCGCATCAAGGCGGATATGGTCTGGGGCAGCCTGGTGCGCGGCCGCTACAAGGAGAGCCTCCAGGTCGGCGAAAAAGACGTCGCCGCCGCCGTTCAGGTCAATACCGACGACAAGGACAAGCCACAGACCGAAAGCTTCGAATACCAGTTGCGGCCCATCGTGCTGATCGTCCCGCGCGGCTCTGCACCGGCGGCCACGGAAGTCCGCCGCAAGGAGGCCGAAGCCCTGCGCACGCGGGTGCAAACCTGCGACGAAGCCAATTCGCTTTTCAAATCCATGCAGAATGCCGCGATCCGCGACACCGTCACCAAGACCTCCGCGGACATTCCGGCTGTCCTCCGCGACGTCCTCGACAAGACCCCGGTCGGCCATCTGACCGCCCCGGAAGTAACCAAGCAGGGCGTCGAGATGGTGGCGCTCTGCGGCCGCAAGCCGACCACGGTCGACACACCGAAGAAGCGCGAGGTGCGGGAAAAGATGTTCGCCGAAAAGTTTGAAAAAAAGTCGAAGGCCTATCTGGAGGAGGTCCGCAAAGCTGCGCTGATCGAATACCGTTAAACGCATGCTGAAACCTCTCGCGCTGACGTCAGGCGAACCGGCCGGGATCGGACCGGATATCGCGCTCGCGGCCTGGCTGCGCCGCAGCGAGCTAAAGCTTCCGGCGTTCTATCTGACCGGCGATCGGGATTTTCTCAGTGCGCGCGCCCGAACTCTCGGACTTGACGTCAAATTGAAAAACGTTCGCGCCGAAGACGCGGTCGCTACATTCCCGGACGCCTTGCCGGTAGTCGCCACCGGCCAGCCCGCGACGGCGCGGCCGGGGCAGCCGGACGAGCGCAGCGCCGACGCGGCGGTCGGCTCGATCCGGCATGCCGTCGACGACGTGATCGCCGGACGCGCGGCGGCGGTCGTTACCAACCCGATCGCAAAAAGCGTCCTGTACCGGGCCGGTTTTCGACATCCCGGCCACACCGAATTCCTCGCCGAGCTTGCCGCTCAGGACGGCAACACGCCGCAGCCGGTGATGCTGTTGTGGTCGCCGGCGCTCGCCGCCGTGCCGGTGACGATCCATCTGTCGCTGCGCGACGCCATTGCGCAGTTGTCCAGCGCACTGATCGTGAGCACCGGCCGCATCGTTGCGGCGGACCTGAAGGCGCGCTTCGGCGTCGCGCGTCCGCGCCTTGCGATATCCGGCCTCAATCCGCATGCCGGCGAGGAGGGATCGCTGGGCACCGAGGAGCAGACCATCGTCGCCCCGGCCATCGAGATGCTGCGCCGCGCGGGCATCGACGCCAGGGGTCCCCTGCCCGCAGATACCATGTTCCACCAGGCCGCGCGAACGACCTACGACTGCGCGATCTGCATGGTTCACGACCAGGCGCTGATACCGGTCAAGACGCTGGGGTTCGACGACGCCGTCAACGTCACGCTGGGCCTGCCGTTCATCCGCACCTCGCCGGACCACGGCACCGCGTTCGACATCGCCGGTACCGGCCGCGCCAATCCATCGAGCCTGATCGCGGCGTTGCGCCTCGCCGCCCGGATGGCGGCGACAGCGCCGGCATGAGCGCGATCGACGACCTTCCGCCGTTGCGCGAGGTGATCCGCCAGCACGCACTATCGGCGCGGAAATCGCTCGGACAGAATTTTCTGCTCGACCTCAACCTCACCGCGCGCATCGCGCGCGCCGCAGGGCCGCTCGAGGACGCCACGATCATCGAGGTCGGGCCGGGTCCCGGCGGGTTGACGCGCGCCTTGCTCGCATCGGGCGCCAAGCGCGTGATCGCGATCGAGCGCGACGAACGCGCGCTGGCTGCGCTCGACGATATTGCGAAACGGTATCCCGGGCGCCTGGAAATCATATCCGGCGACGCGACGACGTTCGATCCGCGGCCGCTGCTCGGCGCCGGGCGCGCCGGGATCGTTGCCAACCTCCCCTACAACATCGCCACCGGTCTGCTGATCGACTGGCTCTCGATCGAACCGTGGCCGCCATGGTACGACATGATGGTGCTGATGTTTCAGCGCGAGGTGGCCGAGCGCATCGTCGCGGGCGAGAACGAGGAGGCCTACGGGCGCCTCGCGGTGCTTGCAAACTGGCGCGCGACAACGAAAATCCTGTTCGATATTTCCCCCGCGGCTTTCGTGCCGCAGCCCAAGGTCACGTCGTCGGTGGTGCGCCTGGTACCGCGCGCGACGCCGGAGCCGTGCGACCGCAGGGCGCTGGAGCAGGTTGCGGCGGCGGCATTCGGCCAGCGGCGAAAAATGCTGCGGCAAAGCCTCAAATCGCTCGGCGCCGACCCGGCGCGGCTGGCCGCCGCCGCGGATGTCGATTTGACGCGGCGAGCGGAAACCGTTCCGGTGAGCGGCTTTGTTGCCATGGCCCGTGAATTGGCCGATATACGCAACAGCAAATCGAACGAGGATTAGGGAGAGATCGATCATGGCGCTCATGCGTCGTCAATCGCTGGTAAAATTCGACGCGCCGTTGTGCGAAACCATCGTCGAAACGCCGAAGCCGCAGGGCAAGCAGGTGCTGGTTCGCGTCGAGCGTTGCGGATTGTGCCACTCCGACCTGCACATCCAGGACGGTTATGCCGATCTGGGCGGCGGCAGGAAGCTCGACACCACGCGCGGCATGACGCTGCCGTTCACGCTGGGCCATGAGATCGCCGGCATCGTCGAGGAAGTTGGGCCGGATGTTTCGCCGGATATGATCGGTGCCCGCAAGGCCGTGTTCCCGTGGATCGGTTGCGGGCAATGCCGCGATTGCCTCAATGGCGATGAAAACCTTTGCGCCAAACAGCGCTTTCTCGGCGTCGCCATCGACGGCGGTTTCGCCAGTCACGTGCTCGTCCCCGACGCGAAATACCTCCTGGACTACGACCCGTTGCCGGTCAACCAGGCGGCAACCTTGATGTGCTCCGGGGTCACCGCCTACGGCGCACTGAAGCGCCTGGTCGACCGCCCGCGCCAGCGCAACCTGCTGCTGATCGGGCTCGGCGGCGTCGGCATGATGGGACTTGCGTTCGCGCAAGCCCTGTTCAAGCAGAAGATATCGGTTGCCGACCTCAGTCCGTCGGCGCGCGACAGCGCGCTGAGCAACGGCGCAGCGGTCGCCTACGATCCGTCCGAGCCGGATATCGTCAGGCGCATCCTGAAGGAGACCGACGGAGGCTTCGACGGGATCGTCGACTTCGCCGGTAACGAAAAATCGATCGGATTCGCCATCTCGGCACTCGCGCGCGGCGGCAAGATCGTGGTGTCCGGCCTGATGGGCGGTAATTTCAGCCTGCCGATGGTGCAGTGGATCTACAAGCGCATGACCATCGAGGGTTTCATGACCGGCACATTGAGCGAGGCGCATGAATTGATGGCGCTGGCGCGTGCCGGCAAGGTCAAGCCGACGCCGATGAAGGAAGAGCCGATGGGCGAGGTCCAGAAATGGATCGACGAATTGCGGGCCGGAAAGGTGGTGGGGCGAATTGTGCTGACAAATTAGCTTCTGGCGACGGAAGCCCCGATCCCGCAGGGCGTTCCAGTGCGCGAACGGCACGAGGCGGTGATTATGGACGAGATCGTGCAACTGCTGACAGGGTTGTCAAAAGAGGCGGCTTGATATTCGCTTACCCGAGCTGCTGTCGCAGCTTCTGCACAAACGAAGTCACTCCGATTTGCCGATCCAGCTTGAGTTGTTCGGCGCGCAGGATCGATTTTACCGCTTCGTAGGCAATACCGATGTTGTCGTTGATGACGATATAGTCGTAAGCGTCAAAGTGGCTCATCTCGTCGCCGGCTTTCTTCATCCGAGCGCGAATCACCCCGTCAGAGTCCTGGGCGCGAGTGTGCAGCCGCTGCTCCAGGGCTTGAACCGATGGAGGCAGAATGAATACGCTCACCACATCTTTCGGCGAGCGGCCACGCAGTTGCTGGGTACCTTGCCAGTCGATGTCGAACAGCACGTTTTGCCCCATCGCCAACGCCGCTTCGACCGGCCCTCGCGGTGTGCCGTAGCTGTTATCGAACACGTCAGCCCATTCAAGCAGTTCATCGTCCGCAACCATGGCATCGAACTTCTTCCGGTCGATGAACTGATAGTCACGACCATCGACTTCGCCGGGGCGCATCGGCCGCGTTGTGACCGAAACGGACATTTTCAGGTCGGGGTTCTCGGATATCAACATGCGCGACAGCGTGGTTTTGCCGGCGCCCGAGGGCGACGACAGCACGAACATCAGCCCGCGCCGTTCGACGCCGTCAAAGCCTTTGCCTTCAAGGGCTTTGCCGTCAAGAGCTTGCGCTTCGAGACCTTGGCCTTCGAACGCTTGACTTTCAAAGCCTTTGCCAGCCGCCGCCGCCATCGATCACTCCAGATTCTGCACCTGTTCGCGGAATTGCTCGACCACGTTCTTCATCGCGAGCCCGGTATTGGTCAATTCAAGATCGTTCGACTTTGAGCAGCAGGTATTGACCTCGCGGTTGAATTCCTGCGCCAGGAAATCGAGCCGCCGGCCGACTGCGCCGCCTTCGCCGATCATCTCGCGAACCTGCGCGGCATGCGAGGCGATGCGATCGAGTTCCTCGCGGATGTCGGCCTTCGCCGCCATCATCAGCGCTTCCTGATTGAGACGATCGGAATCGAAACGGTCGGACGATTCCAGCAATGCCGCGATCTGTTCGGTGAGCCGCGCCCGGACGGCCTCGGGCTTGCGTCCGGGCGCCGCTTCGGCCTTCTTGGCGAGGCTTTCGATTTCATCCATCCGCTGCAACAGGATCTGCCCAAGCGTCACGCCTTCGCGCTTGCGCATCGCCACCAGCGCCGTCAGGGCCTGATCGAATGCCGCCGTGACTGCTGATTTCGCCGCCTTGTCCTCGGCTTCATCGCTCTCCGGTTCGACCACCTCGATAACGCCCTTGATCGCCAGCAGCCCATCGATGCTCGGCGCCACCGCGTCGATCCTGCCCGCCAGCACGCCGGCGATCTTGACGATCGACGCCAGCACGTCCTCGTTGACGCGGACCGTCGAAAGCGCGCCCGCGCGCTTCACGTTCAGGTTCGCGTAAACCGTGCCGCGCGACAGAACGCCGACGGCGCGCTTGCGTGCGATCTGTTCGATCTCGTCCCATCCGGGCGGAAGCCGCATGCGCAGGTCAAAGCCCTTGGCGTTGACCGATTTCAATTCCCACTCGAACGCATATGGTCCGCTGGTGCCGTGGCTTCGCGCAAAGCCGGTCATGCTCGACAGCGCCATCGCGTGATTGTCTCCAAAAAAGCTGAGAGATTCGTATCCAGGATCGCGGCGACCTTAGAGCGTTTCCGGGGGAAGTGGAATTCGGTTCGGGCGCGGAATCAGGGCCTGCGCCGCCGCTATTGCGGGACCACGGCAGGCGCCGTCGACTGCACGGCGCCCTGCCGTGCAGGCGTCGTAGAACGGGTGCGCTTTGCCGGCGCCGCGGGTTTGGTGGCCGAGGCGGTGGGATTGGTATCGGCCGGGGCGGCCGCAGCGGCCGGCGCCGGATCATCCGGCGGTTCGACCGTATCGTTCTGGATCGCCTTTTCCATGGTGCGCAGTTTGGCGACGTTCTTTTGGTGCTGGTCGTAAGTTTCGGTGAAACTGTGTCCGCCGGTTCCGTCGGCCACGAAAAACAGGTCGCGGGTCCGCGCCGGATTGGCGGTGGCTTCCAGCGACGCCCGTCCGGGATTGGCGATCGGCCCGGGCGGCAGGCCGTCGACCACATAGGTGTTATAGGGCGACGGCTGCATGATCTCGCTGCGCTTGATCGGGCGTCCCAGCGTTCCCTTGCCGCCGGCCAACCCATAGATGATGGTCGGGTCGGATTGCAGCTTCATCTTCTGCCGCAGACGGTTGACGAACACCGCAGCAACGCGGCTGCGCTCATCGGCCTTGCCGGTTTCCTTTTCGACGATCGAGGCCAGCGTCACCAGTTGCTCCGGAGTCTTGACCGGAATGTCGGTATTGCGCCGCTCCCAGATCTCCCCAAGCACCCGCTTTTGCGACTGCTGCATGCGCTGGATCACCTGCTCGCGGGGCGTGCCGCGCGGGAATTTGTAGGTTTCCGGCAGCAGCGTGCCTTCGCGCGGTATCTCGCGGACGGCGCCCGTGAAAATCTCGTTCTCGGACAACCGCGCCACGATCTGTTCGGAGGTCAGCCCTTCAGGAACAGTGACGGCATGCTGCACCACCTTGCCCTCGACGATGGTGCCGATGACATCGCGCAGGCTGGCGTTCTTCCTGAATTCGTATTCGCCGGGCTTCAGTTCGGTGCTCGCCTTCAAGGCAAACACACCGCCGATGAAGAGCCAGCGGTTCAAATCAATGACACCCTCGCGCTGCAGGGTCTCTGCGATGTCTCCTTTTCCCGCGCGCGCGGGAATGTTGACGATCTTGTCTTCCTTCAATGGCCCGGGCGCCTCGATCATCTGCTTGCCGTAGATATACGCGCCGCCGAGGCCGATCATCGAGACCAGCACGATGGTAATGACCGCATTGCCGACGATGACGAACGGGTTACGGGCGCGCTCGGACCGCTTCGGGGGCGGCGGAACCTGCTCCGGCTCCAGCGCGGCGCGCGGGCTCCTTGGCGAGATGGGTGATCTTTCACTCATCGATGTAACCTGAGTCCTGCCGGTTCAATCGTACGCCCGTCCTAGGAGTTGTCGCCGAATACGGCGAAACGGTGGAGTTACGTCTATTTAGGCGCCTAATTGGCCACGCGCTGCATGATAACGGATGCGTTGGTGCCTCCGAAACCGAACGAATTCGACAGCGCCACCTTGATCTCGCGCCGGCGCGGTTTCTGAGGAACGAGGTCGATCACCGTCTCTACCGATGGATTGTCCAGATTGATAGTAGGCGGCGCGATGTTGTCGCGAATGGCCAGGATGCAGAAGATCGTTTCTACGGCACCCGCGGCACCCAGCAGATGGCCGGTCGATGACTTGGTGGACGACATCGACACCGTAAAGGCGGCATTGCCAAGCAGGCGCTGGGCGGCTCCCAACTCGATTTCATCGCCCAGTGGCGTCGAGGTGCCATGCGCATTGATGTAGTCCAGGTCGGACACGGTAATCCCCGCGCGCCTCAGGGCCATGTTCATGCAGCGGAAAGCGCCGTCGCCATCCGGCGTCGGCGCGGTGATGTGGTAGGCGTCGCCGGACAGGCCATAGCCGATGATCTCGGCATAAATCTTGGCGCCGCGTTTTTTGGCGTGCTCATACTCCTCGAGCACCACGATGCCGGCGCCTTCGCCCATCACGAACCCGTCGCGATCCCGGTCATACGGCCGCGATGCCTTTTGCGGCGTGTCGTTGAAATTGGTCGATAGTGCGCGCATGGCGCAGAAACCCGCCATCGCCAGCCGGTTGATCGGAGATTCGGTGCCGCCGGCAACCATGACATCGGCATCGCCAAGGGCGATCAGCCGGCTGGCATCGCCGATGGCATGCGCGCCGGTCGAGCAGGCGGTCACGACCGCGTGGTTCGGACCCTTCAGGCCATGCGCGATCGACACGTAGCCCGCGGCAAGATTGATCAGCCGTCCTGGAATAAAAAACGGCGACAGTTTTCGCGGGCCGCGCTCTTTCAACAGCACCGCGCCGTCCGCGATTCCCGAAAGCCCGCCGATCCCGGAGCCGATCATCACCCCGCTGGCGCACCGATCTTCTTCCGTCGAAGGATGCCAGTTGGCGTCGTCGAGCGCCTGCTTTGCCGCGCACATGGCGAAGATGATGAAGTCGTCGACCTTGCGCTGGTCCTTGTGCTCCATCCACTGGTCGGGATTGAAGGTGCCATCGCTGCCGTCGCCGCGCGGAACCACACAGGCGATCCGGCTGGTCAGATCGGACACGTCGAACGTGTCGATTTTTTTAGCGCCGCTCTCGCTGTTGAGGATGCGCTTCCAGGTCGGCTCGACGCCACAACCGAGTGGCGACACCATGCCGAGGCCCGTGACGACAACCCGCCTCATTTCCAAGACTCCAGCCCAATCAAGTCACGGCCCACAACAAGAAGCCGGTGGGCCGCAATCACGGCCCGTCCGGCTTCATCGGTACCGCGCGGGGTCGTCAGCTTTTTGCGTTCTTTTCAAGAAATTTGGTGGCGTCTCCAACCGTCAGAATCGTCTCCGCCGCGTCGTCGGGGATTTCGCAGCCGAATTCTTCTTCAAACGCCATCACCAGCTCGACCGTATCGAGACTGTCGGCACCGAGGTCGTCAATGAAGCTCGCGTTGTCGACTACCTTCTCGGGCTCGACACCAAGGTGTTCGACCACGATCTTCTTAACCCGCTCGCCAATCTCGCTCATCGTTCAACCTCGTGCTTGTTCCATTTGACCCGATGCCCATCCGAGCCATCGCGGTGCGTTAACTCGCTAAGTCTCTATCGCAGTCGCGCATTTGTCTTGAGTTAGCCCCATCATTGCCGACGGAGGCCCGGCGAACGACGGCAGGCTCCGCACCGCCAATATACAGGGTTTCAAATTCCTGCAATGGCGTTCTTTGCCGTGCCGATCGTGGCCCGGTTATCACACGCCCGCCGCCTTGACCACAAGCCCCAACCGGCCCGGCCGGACCGCGCGATGCGATCGCCGACGAACCGCCAGATGCCTCAAAACATGGCCATTCCGCCATTGACATGAAGCGTTTGCCCGGTGACGTAGGCGGCCTCGTTTGAACTCAGATAGACCGCTGCGGCTGCGATATCGTCCGGCGTTCCAAGCCGTGCGGCAGGAACTTTCGACAGGATCATTTCACGCTGTTTGTCGTTGAGCGCATCCGTCATCGGGGTTGCAATAAAGCCTGGTGCAATGCAGTTGGCCGTGACGTTGCGCTTGGCATATTCCGCCCCCAGCGTCTTGATCATGCCGATCAGTCCGGCCTTCGCCGCGGTGTAGTTGCCCTGGCCGGGATTGCCGGTAACGCCCACGATCGAGGTGATCGCGATGATGCGGCCGAAGCGCTTGCGCATCATCAGCTTGGTTGCGGCGCGGGCCAGGCGGAAGGTCGCGGTCAAATTGACGGCGATGACGTCGTCCCAATCCTCGTCGCGCAACTGCACGAAAAGATTGTCCCGGGTGATGCCTGCATTGGCGACGAGAATATCGAGCTTTCCCATCGCGGTTTCAGCGGCGGGAACAAGCGCTTCGACCTCCGCCGCATCCGACAGGTTGCAGGGCAGCACGTGGCTTCGCTCGCCGAGTTTGCCGGCAAGCGCGTCCAGCACCTCCCGCCGCGTTCCTGAAAGCGCGACGGTCGCGCCCTGCGCATGCAGCGCCTGCGCGATCGCGCCGCCGATGCCGCCGGTCGCGCCGGTGACGAGCGCCGTCCTGCCAGTCAGATCGAACATATCAAACTCCTACCGGATTATCCGCTCTGCGCCGTCACGAGGGCCGCTTTTGCGCCGGCTATATCGCTCGGCCCGCTGACGGAAATTCCGACGGCGCCGTCGGCGATGCGCTTGACCAGCCCGCTCAGCACCTTGCCGGCGCCGATTTCGAAAAATCGGGTCACGCCATGGCTCGCCATGTAAGCCACCGACTCGCGCCAGCGCACGGTTCCGGTTACCTGCTCGATCAGGCGCCGCCGAATCTCGTCCGGATCCGTTATCGGCGCGGCCAGCACGTTGCACACCAGCGGCGACGCCGGCGGATTGATCGTAACGTCGGCCAGCGCCTTGGCCATGGTGTCCGCCGCAGGCTGCATCAGCCGGCAGTGGAACGGCGCCGATACCGGCAGCAGCATGGCGCGCTTGGCGCCCTTGACCTTGGCGATCTCGCAGGCACGCTCGACAGCGGCCTTGTCGCCGGACACCACCACCTGACCGCCGCCATTGTCGTTGGCGGCTTGGCAGACCTGACCTTGCGCCGCTTCGTCGGCGATGGCGATGGCGGCCTCATAGTCGAGCCCGAGCATTGCCGCCATGGCGCCGACGCCGACCGGGACCGCCTTCTGCATGGCAAGGCCGCGGGTGCGCAATAGCCGCGCGGTGTCGCTGATGGAAAGGCTGCCGGCAGCGGCCAGCGCCGAATATTCCCCAAGCGAGTGTCCGGCGACATAGGCGGCGTCGCGGCCGACCGAGAAGCCCGCCTCGGTCTCCAGCACGCGGAGCGTCGCCAGTGAAACCGCCATCAGCGCCGGCTGCGCGTTCTCGGTCAGTTGCAGGGTTTCGGCCGGCCCCTCCCAGATGATGGCGGTCAGCTTTTCGCCCAACGCCGCGTCGACCTCGTCGAAAACCGCGCGAGCGGCGGGAAACGCGTCCGAAAGCGCCTTGCCCATGCCGACGGCCTGGGAGCCCTGGCCCGGAAAGGTGAATGCTGCGGTCATGTCAGCCCCTGAATGTCCATCATGTCGCCAAAGTCGCGCCGAAAGACACCGGCTGGCCCTGACATGTCAAGCCGACGGGGCGAACACCGGTTCCGCCGCGGCCGAGGCCTCCGATTTTATCGCCGCTTCCCTTGCCATTGCGGTCAAAATCCGTATAAACCGCCCCATCCGTGGATCCCGGCCGGGAGCTGAACGGACGGTCTCAGCAATTTCACCTAAGTGGCGATTTTGATGCGGCAGGGCCAGTCGGTCCGTCGTCCCGTGCTTCCGCCTTCTGAGCTTACTTTCCGAGTCCTATCCATAGGCCTCGAAGGGCTTGCCGCCGGAGGACGCGTCAACTTAGGAAAGGACACCCATGCCTCTCTATGAGCATGTTTTTCTCGCGCGTCAGGATGCGAGTACCCAGCAGGTCGAAGAATTGACCGCCCAGATGACCGGCATCGTCGAGCAAGGCGGCGGCAAGGTCGTGAAAACGGAAAACTGGGGCGTGCGCTCGCTGACCTATCGCATGAACAAGAATCGCAAGGCGCATTTCGTGCTCTTGAATATCGACGGCCCCTCCGCGGTGGTCGCCGAGATCGAACGGCAGGAGCGCATCAGCGAAGACGTCATCCGCTATCTCACCGTTCGCGTCGAAGAGCACGAGGAAGGTCCCTCGGCGATGCTGCGCAAGGTCGATCGCGACCGCGATCGCGACGATCGTGGCGGCGGCTTCCGCGGCGACCGCGAGGGCGGTTTCCGCGGCGACCGTGACGGCGGCGGTTTCCGCGGCGGCGACCGCGAGGGCGGCGGCTATCGTGGCGATCGCGGCCCGCGCCGTCCGCGCGATGAGGCCGACGCCCCTGCAGTTGCGACCGAGGAGTAAGCATCATGGCTGAAGCAGGTGCACGCCGTCCGTTTTTCCGCCGCCGCAAGACCTGCCCGTTCACGGGCCCGAATGCGCCGAAGATCGACTACAAGGATTCCAAGCTGTTGATGCGTTACGTTTCCGAGCGCGGCAAGATCGTGCCGAGCCGCATCACCGCCGTCTCCGCCAAGAAGCAGCGCGAACTCGCGCGCGCCATCAAGCGCTCGCGTTTCCTCGGCCTGCTTCCCTATGTGATCCGCTAGCTATCCTAGCGGGGCGCGCGTCTTCGCGAACCGGAATCCGGCAAGTTGCACGTGGCTGGATGCCGGGTTGGCCGCCTTCGCGGCGCCCCGGAATGACGATACCAATGCGAGCCCGCGCCGCGGCTCTTGTTTTTCATAAGGCTTCCGGTCTCGTCCGGTCGCCGATGGTTGGGGTTTTGACGCCTCTAACCGCTCGAAAGGAGCGGGACAGCTGATGATGACGACCGTTCTCATTGCGTTGGCGGCCGGTGCCGCGTCCGCCCTGATGTTCGCCTCGATCATCTCGGGCGCGCTGATTTCGCTCGTCCTGTTCTATCTGGCGCCGCTGCCGCTGATGGTCGCCGCCCTCGGATGGGGGCCGCTGAGCGCGACGGTCGGCGGCATCGCCGCAGCGTCGGGCCTCGGGGCGATTTTCGGCCTGCCCTACTGCATCGCCTTTGTCGTCACGATCGCACTGCCGGCCTGGTGGCTCGGACATCTCGCCTTGCTGGGCCGGCCCGCCACCGCGGCTGCATCGGCCGGCGATGGCGCAGCATCCGGCGCGCCTGTGATGGAATGGTACCCGGTCGGCCGCATCCTGCTCTGGACCGCCGGCTTTGCCGCGCTGACCACCGTGGCGGCGCTGCTGACGCTTGGCGGCGATGCCGGGGCAATCTCCGCCGCGCTGCGCCGCGGACTGCTGCGCATCATCGGCGGTCGCGATCCTGTGGCCTCCGGCGACACCGAACACCTTGTCGATGCGTTGGTGACAATCGCGCCGGCCGCCGCCGCTATCGTTGCGATGCTGACCCTGACGCTCAATCTCTGGCTGGCCGCGAAAGTCACCGCGACGTCGGGCCGGCTGCATCGTTCGTGGCCCGACATGAAAAGCGTGGCGCTGCCGCAGCTGACGCTGGCTGCGCTGGCGCTGGCGCTGGCATTCTGTTTTACCGGCGGCCTGCTCGCGATCCTCGCCCAGATCGCAAGCGCGGCGCTGATGATGGCTTATGCGCTCACCGGCTTTGCCGTGCTTCACACTCTCACGCTGGCGCTGAAGAGCCGCGCGCTATGGCTGAGCGGCACCTACGCGGTGGTGCTGGTATTCGGCTGGCCGGTGCTTGCAATGGTCGGACTTGGCGTCGCCGACGCCATTTTCGGATTTCGCCGCCGCTACCTGCAACGCCCGCCGCCGCCTGCGCCGGTGTCGTGACCCTTCAACCCGAACTACACCGCATCGTCCCATAAGGAGACAACACCATGGAAGTCATTTTGCTGGAACGCGTCGCCAAGCTCGGCCAGATGGGGGAAGTCGTCCGCGTCAAGGACGGGTTCGCCCGCAACTTTCTGCTCAAGCGCGGCAAGGCGCTGCGCGCCACCTCGGACAATCGCGCAAAATTCGAAGGCATGAAGGCCGATCTCGAAGCCCGCAACCTGCAGGCCAAGGGCGAGGCGGGCAAGGTCGCGGAAAAAATCGACGGCCGCAATGTCGTCGTGCTGCGGCAGGCGTCTGAATCCGGACAACTGTTCGGATCGGTATCGATTCGCGACATCATCGCGTCGTTTGAAAGCGACGGCGTCGCCATCAGCCGCAGCCAGGTGATGCTGGACGCGCCGATCAAGACGATCGGCAAGCACAAGATCGCCATTGCCGTGCATCCGGAAGTCGAAGTCGGCGTCAGCGTGACCGTCGCACGAAGCGCCGATGAGGCGGAGCGCATCAACCGCGGCGAAGACATTTCGACGCGAAAGGAAGACCAGGATGCCGCCGCCGAGGCACTGGCCGCCGCCGGCGAATTCTTTGATCCGGAAGCCCGCCACGACGATGCGGGGCCCGCACAGGACGACGCCGAAAAGTAGACCGCGGCCCTGTTGCGACAGAACGGCTGAAGCCTGGCCCGGTCAGGCCCTGGTGGATTCACATCTCGTCATACGCGGGCCTGACCCGCGTATCCATCCGTCTTCGCAGGAGTCGCTTCGAAGGGGATGGATTGCAGGGTCAAGCCCTACTGGATTCACACATCTCATCATCCGCGGGTCAAGCCCGGCCATGACGGCCGAGATGGGTGCATATGGCAGGGCTCGTCCCGGCCATCCACGTCTGTGCTCCACATCGGAAAGAAAGACGTGGATGCCCGGCACAAGGCCGGGCATGACGGCGTGGTCTACGTCATGCGCGGCAAAGCCAGGCATGACAGCGCGGTCTACGTCATGCTCGGTACAAGGCCGGGCAGCGGTTCTACGTCATGGCCGGGCTCGTCCCGGCCATCCACGTCTTTGCCCCACATCAGAAAGAAAGACGTGGATGTCGGGCACAAAGCCCAGCAATGACGGCGCGATCTACGTCATGCCCGGCATAAGGCCGGGCAGCGCGTTCTACGTCATGGCCGGGCT
>NZ_CAXUNQ010000030.1:0-55991 GCF_964252615.1 uncultured Bradyrhizobium sp. | reverse complement strand
CGAACGCAAGGCCGGATTAGCTTAACCGGGTGTCCATCAAACCGGCAGCAGCTCAACGGGCGACATTTCAACCGGGGCCATCGCACTCCCACCAGCCGCTGAAGCTCGGTGCCTCCGGCTATGAGGGGGGTCTTCGCACGGCTTACCCGACCCCGCTATCGTGCGGCCCTGTCCGGCAACCCGCAGCGCCATTCTTACGGCTCATCTCTGTTATCATCCGCTCCGTCCACCCAACGAAATGGCGGATAACTTCAATAAGTCTCCGGTTCCCAAGTCGGATCCACTCCACTTACTATCGACCTTGCTAGTTCAGCCGATCATCGTTTGTGGATAATTGTCGCTCCCAGCAGTGCTCCGCACTTTGCGGCAAGTACGAGCGCAAATTCAGGTCGGCTGGAACGCTGACGTCTGGAGAATGTCGGTGCGGACCGTCTCCAGCGCGTCACCCGACAGCCTGTTCATTAAGCCCGGAGCCGACAATGAACATACACTCGACATCGAAGATCGACCGCGCCGGACTGATCCACGTCATGTTTCGCGATCTAGCCAAACTTCATTCGAAGAACACGGCCATAAGCTTGAGAAAATGCCCTGCCACGTCGTCGATGAGATCGGCCGTTGTCGAGCGTCGGCGCCGGAGATGATGACAGCCGAGATTCCTGGTTCGTCGACGGCAAGGCGGGCTCTTCTCGTATCCGCGGGCGAGCGCGTTGAAGATCTCCAAATCCAAGCCTGCGATCCTACGCTGCTGGAGATCGCCCCTCCGTCTTGCTGTTTCGAGGAAATCCATGGTCCTTCAGGGGCAGTTGAAATTCTGCGCGGTTCTACGAATGCAGACTAGCTGCCGTTTGGGCCGTTCCTGCGCGCAAGAAAATGGGCTTCTGGCTCTCTTTGCAGTGACTACAGAGGACTTATCTAGAACGGTCGAACTGTTCCAGGAATGCGCCGGAGGAGCGGGTGCAGAGTCCAGATAGATCGCTTTCGAAGCGAAGAGCAAAGGTTTATCCGGCGTTACGCGAGATGTGCCTCGACTATAGGTTCTGGCCGAGGCAACAACTGCACATCGAGGAACTGGCAGGCGTTCTTTCCTCGAGCGCTACTCCCGTGCGGGAAGCCTTAGCGCGGCTCGCCGGCGAAGGACTGATAGAGGCCGTGCCTAACCGCGGCTACGTTGCCAAGACGCTGTCTGAAGACGAAATGCGAGGCAGTCTTGACTTGCTGTTCACGCTCTTGAAGGAATCCATCACACGTTCTCCGCCGGAACGCTGGATATCCGGAATGGGTGGCCGACCTTCCGAATTACCGGAAGACGCGGACGCCACCTTTTCGTTCGTCAACGACACGTTCACGCTCATTGCTCAGCTGTCCGATAACGAGGTGCTGTTCGAACACATTCTACGGTTGATCGAGCTTACGCGCTTCGTTCGGCGGCTGGACATGGAAGATCCAAATGCGGTCGCGATGACGCGCCGGTCGGTTATCGGCTTGAGGGAGAACCTCGCCGCCGGGGATAGTTGTTCCGCCCTTCAAAATCTACATGAACAGAATCGTGACGTTCAGCAACGTCTTGCACATGTCGTCAAGGAAGGGCGCGCTCGATCGATATCGCAGAAGCGCTCGCTGACGCCGCGAATGTCGACGGCGTGACTTCCAGGATAGAATCGATCGAAACCGCCGGCGCGTCATGTCGGGTTGCCCTCAATGCGCCAATCCTTTGCACGAAATGTTGACTGTCGTGGCATCGATTGAAAGACGGGTGTTCGATAACGATGCGTGCAGCGGGCGAGCCCTGCGCCTTGCAGATAATAAGGACCGGATTCTGCGCGGCGGGGCTCTTTCCAGGCGCGATGAAGATAAGAAATTTTGAAGCCAAACGAAATCAAACACAAAAATATATTTGCGCAGATATGAGCGCGTAACAAAGTAATCTATTGTGCGAAATATCGCTCAAAATCGTATCGGCAAAGATAGTTTTAAATATCACTTTTGATTCAGGTCCCCCTGCCGTAGCGTCTGGCTCGTCAACCTCTAGTAGAGCAGATAAATGCAAGACGTCGTGGTTCGCAACTCCGAACAATTCAGCATGCAATTGAACAACCTAAGCTGGCCGGTATTGCCCGCTCAGCCGATTTCCCCGCATGGCACCGACGCCGGTACGGAAGGAAACGGCTTCGAACCCTCGTCGAATCACCTGGCACTCTGCGCTCCGCAGTCGTCGCTGCATCAGAGCATCTATCGCCTCGATTTTTCGTAACCCCGACTGCTTTGTCGTCCAACAAAACCCGTTCCGGTTATTGGTTGATGAGACTTAAGGGTGCGAAAAATGGCAACGAGCTATGATAAATTTGTCCCCTATACGCGTTCAACTATTCATAAAATCCCGCAATGGGAGACTTTGACTAAGGATCAGAGGGAAGCGATCTCCCTGATTTCTCTTGTTCTACCGTTCCGGGTGAATTCTTATGTCGTGGACACGCTCATCGACTGGACCAATATTCCGGACGATCCCATTTTTCAGTTGACCTTCCCGCAGCCGGGGATGTTGCACCCCGACGAATTTGAGCAGTTGCGCGCGATGGCCGATCGCGGCGGGGCGGATCTGGCACATCTGATCCGGCGTATCCGTCACCGTATGAATCCGCATCCTGCCGGTCAATTGACCCATAACGTCCCGATGCTCGACGGCAAGCTGCTCGAGGGCGTTCAGCACAAATATCGCGAGACGGTGCTGTTCTTTCCCTCTGCCGGACAATCATGTCATGCCTATTGCACGTTCTGTTTCCGCTGGCCGCAATTCGTCGGCATGAACGAATTGAAATTCGATGCCCGGTCCTCACATCAATTGGCGGCCTATCTGCGCCAACACCGCGAGGTGACGGATGTTCTGATCACGGGCGGCGATCCGCTGGTAATGAATACCCGATCATTGGCCGGCTACATTGAACCGCTGCTCAGCCCAGATCTGGATCATGTGCAAACAATACGGATCGGCACGAAGGCGTTGTCCTACTGGCCGCAGCGCTTCGTGACCGACCGAGACGCTGACGACCTTCTGCGCCTGTTCGAGCGGGTGCGCGCTGCAGGCAAAAATCTGGCGTTGATGGCTCATTTCAACCATCCGAATGAACTGGATCCGGAGATCGCGCAAACAGGTCTGCGGCGGATTGCGAACGCAGGGGCTGTGGTCCGCATGCAGGCGCCCGTCATCCGGCACATCAACGAGAACCCCGACGATTGGGCGCGCATGTGGACGTTGGGCGTACGCCTTGGCGCGGTCCCCTATTATATGTTTGTTGAACGAGACACCGGGCCGAACGACTATTTCCGGCTGCCGCTTGTACGCGCCTACGAGATTTTCCAGGCGGCATACCGCCAGGTGTCGGGTCTGGCCCGTACCGTCCGCGGACCGTCCATGAGCGCTTTCCCGGGCAAGGTATTGATCGACGGCGTCGTAAGAATCAACGGCCAACAATGCTTCGCCCTGCAGTTCCTGCAAGCCCGCGACCCCTCGATCGTTCGCCGGCCGTTCTTTGCCAAGTTTGATCGGAATGCGTACTGGCTGGACGACCTGCAGCCGGCGTTCGATGCCGAACCGTTTTTCTTTGATGCAAAGGCGGGCGAGGCCCATGACCAGGCGGCCGAATGAGCACCGCAAGCGTGCCCATGCTCCCGCACGTAAGGCGTTCGCTATGCGGCGTACCGCGCACTACGACCGCAAAAACAGCGGGAATTTCTTGGCGGGGATCCGTTTCATGCGTCCAAGATCCGGTTGAGGGAGACCCATATGAGTAGCTTTCAACTGGCTATCATTGGCGGCGGTCCCCGTGCCCTGACAATCCTGGAGCGGTTGCTGGAACACAAGGAGCGGATGCCTCGCAATGCAATGCTCAATGTGCTGGTCATCGATCCGGGTAACCTCGGCGAGGGGTCGCATCCCACGGATCAAGCCAACCATCTGCTGATCAACACCCTCGCATCTCAAGTGACGATGTATCCTCCACGCATTGCTGGCGAAGCGGATACAGGGACGTCATTGCTCGATTGGGCTGCTGCCCAAGGCTATCGGCGGTTTGCAGACGAATACCGCATCGCGAGAGAACCGCAGGAGGAATCCTTAAGCGAGCACCTGCCGCGTCTGCTCCTCGGCAGGTTTCTGGCTGCCTTCGGCCGAGAGGTGATTTCGGCGCTGCCCGGCAACATCCGCGTTCAGCACGTGCGGGCAAGGGCAACCGATATCCGGTACGAGGGCGGCGATTATGCAATCGAACTTGATAACGAACAAACCCTCCTTGCAAGCCATGTCATACTGGCAATGGGACACGGTCATCGCGCGCCGACAGCGGACGACCGGCGGCTGGCGACGTTCGCCCAAGCCGGGCGTGCCGCCAATCCCCATCTCGCTTACTATGCTTCTCCTTATCCGATCAGCGAGCTGGACACCATCGCAGATGGCAAACGCGTCGCGATTCAAGGTCTCGGCCTCACCGCTCATGACGTGGTTTCAGCGCTAACGATCGGTCGCGGGGGCGTCTATCGAGAAGACCATGGCAAAATGGTTTACCGGCCTTCCGGGCGTGAGCCACGCCTGTGGCTCTGCTCCCGACACACCTTGCCGTTCGCAGCTCGTGGCATCAACCAGAAGGGCCGAACAGGACGTCACATCTGCCAGTTCTTCACGCGTCAGGCCGTGAAGCACGTCGCCGGGAAGCGGCATGCGCAGATCGATTTCGAAAGCCAACTGTTACCTTTGGTCATCAAAGAAATGGCCTACGCCTATCGTGTCGCGGAAGGTGGTGAGCCCATCGACGCAAGAGGCTTTGAACCGACACCCGAGGAGGTCCGGTTAATAAGGCGGATTCTCTGGCCGCTGGAAGACCTGAAGTTCAGGTCGTCGACCGAGTTCCGTAACTGGTTTCTGGCCCGGATAAAGGAAGATCTCCAGGAAGCGTATCGGGGCAACTGCACCAGCGGCGTCAAGGCCGCAACCGATGTGTTGCGCGACGCCCGCGAGGGCTTTCGCGAAGCGGTGGAATTTGGTGGTCTGACACCGGCGTCGCACCGCTATTTTCTCGAACAATTCAATCCGATCATCAACCGCGTTTCGTTTGGCCCGCCATTGCGCCGCAACGAAGAATGGATTGCGCTGTTCGAAGCAGGCATCCTCGATGTCGCCGGAGGACCGGTCACCAGAATCGAGACGCCGGAAGATGATTGCGTTTTCCACGTTGCTTCCGACTGCTCCGGCTATATCGGGGTGGACGCCGTAATTTCGGCACGGCTGGACAATTACTCGCCTCTTACCGATTGCGCTCCTCTGTCGGCCAAGCTTCTGCGGCGCGGGTTGGTGAGACCGTTCATGAACGGCGAATATCATCCAAGCGGCATCGACATCGACGCGAACCTGCGCGTCAAGGATGCCGGGGGTACGGTTCAGCGCAGGTTATGGGCCGTCGGATTCGTGGTCGAGGGGCCACATTTCTATACACATGCCTTGCCGCGGCCCGGCATTGCGTCGAGACAGACGGCCGACGCCGAGCATATCGCGCTCGCGCTATACGACGACATCGTTGCGAATGCCCCCATGCGGCTGGGTGTGACGACTGATCCCCAACAGGAGGTGGCGTGATGACTACCAGTATTGCGACGGACAAGAAGATCGTGGCGAAGCTGCCGGGCACCAGACAGGAGAGACATACTATGCCAAGGCCGGTTGATAATGCTTTGTCAGGCCGCGTCTATATAGGCGACCTTACATTTGATGATTATCTGAAGGAAATTCGTCAGAGTTATCCTGGTCTATATGATCTCCTCGAACCAACGCGCATCGAGGCGGGAGCAATCGATGCATACATCAAGGAAATGGAAAGAGTGTCCTGGGAATTCGAGGACAAGGACGTAGGCGGCCGCGGCGTAGCGTACATTCGGGCGCAGGAGAGTTTCGACAACCGAAGGGTCGGGATGGAAACTCTGATAAAGTGCTTCTCTGCATCTTATAGCGACGTGCCCGGCCCTGAGTTCCGGATTCTTGACGTACTGGGCGGCGGCGGCACCGTCGCGCGCTTCTTGTCGACCTTGGAAATACCTACCCCTTCCATCATCACCGCCGATCTCTCCAAATTAATGATCGGCGCCTGCCGGGCGAAACATCTGCCCTATATCCGTCAATCCGCAGCCAGAAGTCTGTTTCGCGATAATGTGCTGGATGGCGTTCTGATTGCCTATGGCAGCCAACTTCTGAGTTTGGAGGTTCGGCAGCTCGCCGTTTCCGAAGCGCATCGTACACTCAAGCCTGGGCACCGGCTCGTGTTGCACGCCTTCGAGGTAGGTGAGCATGTCGCAAGATTTTTTGACGAGGTGGTGCATCCGTATTCGCGCACTGGCCATCCCCACGAACACTTCACTCGTCCGGGCATCCTGGATATTTTTACCCGAGCCGGCTTTCGAGATCTCAGACTATTCGAAATAAGCGATCCGTTCATTTTGCGCGGGCAGACGCCCGATGAGGCAAGACGCAACGCGATCATGCACCTGTACCGTATGTACGATCTCGTCAAGGTCGCAAATGCCGAAGCCGATATCGAGTCGGCGCTCGGGCCTCTCATTACAGATACCCTCGGGCCCATCTCGATCTCACGTGATCAGGATAATTACGCCGCCCGGATTCCGCGTACCACATTGGTAGCGGTGGGTACCAAGAGTCAGTGAAGGAGCAAGGAGAAACACATGCAAAATGTCAAATTGAGCGCAGAAGCGATCGCAAGGGCCCATGTCGAACCGACACACGTGCAGGGAGGCATCACGCGCTGGATGTTGCAGAAGGTCGACTTTCCGGAAGGGTGCACGATCGACACCAGCATCATCGAGGTCCAGGCCGGTACCAACGCGGCCCCGCACACCCATCCCGGCGTCGAGATCGGCTACGTTCTCGGCGGCAACTTCTACCTGTGCATCGAGGGCCGGCCCGATCAGCCCCTTGGCGTCGGCGATTCCTATTCGATCCCGGCCGGCGCCGTGCATTACGCCAAGGTTCCCGGCGACAAGACGCTGAGGGTGCACTGCGCCTTTATCGGGGAGAAGAACAAGCCTCTGGCCACGGTGGAGGCGCCGGCCCACTAGCGGGGAATTCGGGCGGAGATCAAAAGAGAACGATCTCCTTCCCTTCAAACGAGCAAGGAGAAACACATGCAAAATGTCAAATTGAGCGCAGAAGCGATCGCAAGGGCCCATGTCGAACCGACACACGTGCAGGGAGGCATCACGCGCTGGATGTTGCAGAAGGTCGACTTTCCGGAAGGGTGCACGATCGACACCAGCATCATCGAGGTCCAGGCCGGTACCAACGCGGCCCCGCACACCCATCCCGGCGTCGAGATCGGCTACGTTCTCGGCGGCAACTTCTACCTGTGCATCGAGGGCCGGCCCGATCAGCCCCTTGGCGTCGGCGATTCCTATTCGATCCCGGCCGGCGCCGTGCATTACGCCAAGGTTCCCGGCGACAAGACGCTGAGGGTGCACTGCGCCTTTATCGGGGAGAAGAACAAGCCTCTGGCCACGGTGGAGGGCAAGGCGTAGTACGGCCTCCGATGCATGGCCGGCGCAAGCAATTGCGCCGGTTTCGGCGCGTGGCCGGACCTGCGTAATGAACACGCTCTGTCCGTCCGAATTTGACGCTCGGACGGCATCATGTCGCCGCGCGTCACCCTTCCGGTTACGCTTCGGCACCGCCAATCAGGACGACAACAAAGGCCGCGGCGACGTCCTTCAACTGCTTGCGGCTGTATCCAGCGCGCTCCATCACGGCCAGTCCTCTCGTGAAGGTAACGACGACCCGAGCAAGTCGATTTGCGCCGAGCGCCGGCAGCCGGTCGGGGGCAGAGCTGATTGCTTCGCTGATGAGCCGCTCGAGTCGGCCGAGCATACCTTGCACGCGCTGGCGCACTGCTGTGCTCGAAATAGCCGCATCGAGCGCAGTGCGCGTTGTCAGGCAACCTCGCGGAGGTGAACCGCCGGTCATATTCACAACGATCACGTCGAAGAAATTGCGGAGCCTGTCCGCAGCGCCGCCCTCGGCCAACGCATTGCCGGCCGCTTCCAGGAATTCCTCGGCGTACTGGTCGAACGCGTGCAGGAAAATCGCTTCCTTGTCACCGTAAGCATTGTAAAGGCTGCCGCGCTGGACGCCGGTCGCAGTGGCGAGATCCTGCATGGTAGCGTCGTGCAAACCCTTCCGCCAGAACACATCCAGTGCGTTGGCGATCACGTCCTGTTCGTCAAACTGACGCACGCCCACCATCCGGCTCACTCCATCGTTTATTGTTGACATTGTTGTCAAGATTGACATTATTGTCAAGGATCGTGTTACCGCCATACCGAGCGTATCCGGGACTTGAAATGACCGATTTCATCGCGAAAGTCGACGACGCTAGAAACGATATCTGGAGGGAGATCGTCACGGCGCTGGGGTTATCCATCGCTGCAGCGGTCGCATTGGGGTTCTCTCGTTTTGCCTACGGGCTGCTGCTGCCGCCGATGCGCGCGGATCTGGGATGGACGTATGTTGAAGCCGGCGCACTGAACACCGCGAACGGAGCCGGTTATATCGTGGGCGCGCTCGTCGCAGCGTGGACCGCCAAGCGGTGGGGCACAGTGCGTGCCTTTATCGCAGGTTTCGCGGTGAGCGTCATGGTTTTGCTGCTGACCGCGGCGACCCCTAGTTTCTCCGTCCTCTTCGCATTGCGAACCGTCGGAGGCATTTCGACTGCGATCACCTTCATCCTGGGTGCCGGATTGGCTGCTGCAATCTGCCCCATGCAGGATCCTCGCCGGCGCGGCAACCTTGTCGTCCTGTATGTTGGGGGCGTAAGCATCGGCCTCGTCCTGGCAGGCGCGGCCATACCGATCATTCTGCAGGGCGGCGTGGAGCGGTGGCCCGAGGGCTGGGTTGTGCTGGGCCTCATGGCTGCCGCCGGATTGCCTCTAGCCTGGCGGGCTGCCCGCAACGTGCCCGAGCCGGTGGGCCGCAGCTTGGCCATGTTGAAAATTCACGAATTCCGTCAACTGGCGCCCACGTTTATCGGCTACGGGCTCTTCGGAGCCGGCTATGTAGGCTATATGACGTTCATCATGGCCTTGTTGCAGAAGCAAGGCGGCAGCAGCGGGCAGATGATCTGGTTCTGGCTGGTTCTGGGGCTTGTTTCGGGCGTCTCTACTCTGCTGTGGGGAAGAGTTCTTGGAACGTTTCACGGCGGTCGCGGGCCGGCCCTGGTATTCGCGACGGCCATGGTCGGCGCCCTGCCGGTTCTTGTCTACCCCGGTCCGACAGCGATGTTCGTGTCCGCGGTCCTTTTCGGGGGCAGCTTTCTGGCAGGCCCGGCAGCAATCACCATCGTGGCGCAGCGCCAGTTGCCTGCTTCGTCCTGGACGGCGGCGATCTCCCTGCTGACCGTCGGATTCGCATTCGGACAGACCGTCAGCCCGATTCTGGCGGGAGCGATTTCCGACGCCACGGGAAGTATCGCCGCAGGCTTCTGGGTCTCCCCCATTCTGTTGGGCTTGGCCGCGTGCGCAAACTTGCTGCAACGTCCGCCGCCAGCCGTAAGCGCGATGTGATGAGGTGGTTCCAATCACAATGATCGTTCAGGAGAAGACATCATGCAGGAGCGAGAAGGCGGTTGTCTGTGCGGCGCGGTGCGTTACGTATTGAAAAGCGAGCCGCGAGGCATCGCAATATGTCATTGTACGCACTGCCAGAAGCTGAGCGGAAGCTTGTTCTCCCTCAACCTCGTCCTCAGAGAAGCGGACTATGAGCAGTCCGGTGAAACCGTGACCTATGTGGACATGGGCGATAGCGGCCAGCCGGTATACCGCCATTTTTGCGGGAACTGCGGCTCGCCTATCCTTGCCAAGACCGCATTGATGCCTGGAAAGGTCGTGGTGAAGGCGGGCACTCTCGACAAGTTGGAGGGGTTACAGCCTCAAGCGGAAATATATACCGATCATGCGGTGGAATGGCTGACGCCGGTTCCCGGTGCCACGCGTTTTCCGCAGAATGTTTGATGGGGATGGCAGGTACGCGGCCGCCGCCGGCCCCGTGCCACCGCGGTTGTCCCGTATGGGTGCCGTTGAGATGCCGCCGCCAGAAGCTCGCGGAACGCCATCGAGCGGAAATTCCAAAAGCGAATAGCGCCACGGGTTGACGCGGCACGCCGGCTTGCGGCACCCGGGGCTTGCCATCGGGTACGGCACCGTTATATCGGGATTTCCGCCGCAACTTCGAGCGAGATCAATGACGTCTGCCGCCACCGCCACCGTCGAATCCCAACCATTTCAGGCCGAGGTCGCCGAACTGCTCCATCTGATGGTGCATTCGGTCTACTCGGAAACCGACATTTTCCTGCGCGAACTGATTTCGAACGGCTCGGATGCCTGCGACAAGCTGCGCTATGAGGCGATCGCCAATCCCGGACTGATCGATGACGGTTCACAACCGAACATCCGGATCGCACCTGACAAGAAGGCCAACACGCTGTCGGTCATCGACACCGGCATCGGGATGGATCGGCAGGAACTGATCGACAATCTCGGAACCATTGCGCGTTCCGGTACCCGATCTTTCCTTTCCCGCCTTACCGAAGCCAAGGACGGAGCCGGCCTGATCGGTCAGTTCGGCGTCGGTTTTTATGCGGCGTTCATGGTCGCTGACCGCATCGTCGTCACCAGCCGCCGCGCGGGAACGGATCAGGCATGGACCTGGACATCATCCGGCGGCAGCGGATTTGAAATTGCGCCCGCGAGTGAAGAGGACGCCGGGCGCGTCGCCCGCGGAACAGAAATCGTTCTGCATTTAAAGCCGGACGCGGCGAAATATCTGGAAAGCCATGAGATCGAGCGGATCGTCACCGCCTATTCGGACAATATCCAGTTTCCGATTCTCCTGGTGCCGGAAGAGGGTGAACCGCGCCAGATCAATTCCGCAAGCGCGCTGTGGCAGCGCTCGAAATCGGAAGTAAAGCCTGAAGATTACACGCAGGCTTACAGGGCGATCGCCGGCGCGTTCGACGAGCCGGCCATGACCCTGCATTATCGCGCCGAAGGCCGCCAGTCCTACGCGGTATTGCTGTTCGCTCCGTCCACAAAGCCGTTCGATTTGTTTGAACCGACCCGCAAGGGGCACGTAAAGCTCTATGTCCGCCGGGTGTTCATCGCCGACGATGCGGATTTGCTGCCGGCCTATCTGCGGTTTATCCGCGGCGTGGTCGACAGCGAGGACCTGCCCCTCAACATCTCGCGCGAAATGCTGCAGAACAATCCGCAACTGACCCAGATCCGCAAGGCGGTCACGGGCCGCGTGGTCGGTGAACTGGAAAGCCTGAGTGAGAAGGAGTCCGAAACTTTCGCAAAAATATGGGATGCGTTCGGTCCGGTGATCAAGGAAGGAATCTATGAGGATTATGAGCGGCGCGAGAAACTGCTGGCGCTGTCACGCTTCACCACGACCACAGGCGAGAAACGGTCGCTGAAGCAATACGTTGAAGATCTTAAACCCAACCAGACCGAACTTTATTATCTTGTCGGCGACAGCATTGAACGCCTGAAGTCGAATCCCAAGCTGGAATCGGCAAGCGCCCGCGGCATCGAGGTGCTGCTGCTGACCGATCCGGTCGATGCGTTCTGGACTTCGGCGCCAACCGATTTTGGCGGCAAACCGCTCAAATCGCTCAGTCAGGGCGACGTCGATTTCGGGCTGGTCCCGCTCGTCGAGGAGAGCCCCGGCGAGGAAACGTCCGGCGCCGATGAAGCCGCCACCGTCGCCGTGATCAAGGACACCCTGGGCGATCGCGTATCCGACGTGCGCGCGTCGCAGCGGCTGACCACCAGCGCGTCGTGCCTTGTTGCGGGAGGTTTTGGACGGGATCGCCAGCTCGAGCGATTATTGGCTCAACAGAATAAAGGCTTTGGCACCAAGCCAATTCTCGAGATCAACTTGCGTCACCCGCTGGTCGCCGCCATCGCGACCAAAAAGGATGCCGCCGCCGATCTGTCGTTTCTGCTGCTCGAGCAGGCGCAGATCCTCGACGGGGAACTGCCGGAAGATCCGGCCGCATTCGCAAGCCGGCTCAATCGGCTGGTTCTACAAGGCGTATCCGGGGAAAACGGCTAATTCGTCGTTCCGATCGCCTCTTCGTACGAACCCGCAATCCAGACGCCGTGCATTACCTCTGGATTCAGGGTTCGCCGTTTCGCGACGCCCCGGAATGATGGCTGAACCGGATCTCAGAACCGACCGTATCTGCTAGACTGCTTCAGAACCGGAATCATCTCATGGAGACGACCAAGCCCGGTAGCCGTGACACCTTTTATGCGAGCATTCCGGTCTTTCACGGCTTTGGCAGCCTGATGGATCCAGCGCTGTATGCGCCGTTGCCCGACGATTGGAGCATCGGAATCGCCGACATCGTGGAATCGACGAGGGCCATTGCGGAAGCGCGCTACAAGGCGGTCAACATGGCCGGCGCAGCGGTGATTGCTGCGGTCACCAACGCGCTTGATGGACGCGAGTTTCCGTTTGTGTTCGGCGGCGATGGCGCAAGCTTTGCGGTGTCGCCGGACGATCTCGACCGCGCCCGCGACGCGCTCGCCGCTACCGCGGCCTGGGTGAAAGACGACCTCGACCTCTTGATGCGGGTTGCACTGGTACCGGTGGCCAGTGTTCGGACGCAGGGCCTCGACGTTCGCGTCGCGCGGTTCGCGCCGTCGGCTAACCTGTCCTATGCCATGTTCTCCGGCGGCGGATTGGGCTGGGCTGAGACTGCGATGAAGCGCGGTGAGTTTTCTGTGGCGCCTGCGCCGTCCGGCACCCATCCCGATCTCACCGGTCTGTCGTGCCGGTTCGAGGAAATTCCCTCGGTGCATGGGCTGATCCTGTCGGTGTTGATCGTGCCTGCAACCGGCGCGGACCAAACGGCCTTTCGCAGGCTGATCGAAGATGTCATTGCGCTGGTCGAACGCAGCCCCGACGCCGGCCGGCCAGTCCCGCCGGGCGGCCCCGGCATTCGCTGGCCACCGGGCGGAGCCGAGCTTGAGGCGCGCGCAATGCGCGGAGGATCGCTGTTCAGGCGCCGTGTCATCGTGCTTGCGAACGGATTGTTCGCCTATCTGATCATGCGCTTCGGCATCAGCGTCGGCGGCTTCGTTCCAAAAACCTATGTGCGACAGGTGGTCGAGAATTCCGACTTCCGTAAATACGACGATGGGCTGCGCATGATCCTGGATTGCACGCCGGAGCTGGAGCGCGCGCTGACGCAGCGGCTGGCGTCGGCCGCCTCGGCCGTCATCATCAGATATGGGCTGCATCGGCAGGATGCCGCGATGATGACCTGCTTTACGCCGTCAGCGCTTCGCAGCGATCACGTACATTTCATCGATGGCGCACGCGGCGGCTATGCGTCGGCGGCAACGGCGCTGAAGGCCATGCCGGCTTGATTCATCAGCGCCGGGTTCGGGTCCAGGTTTCGCCGCCGCACAGTGCGCCGACGCAGCCCTCGACCCTTAGCGAGTCGGGACCCGATACCGAGACATTGCTGACATAGGTGCCCCCATCGTCGGCGTTGTAGATGTGGCCCGACCACCTGTTCGGGCCTGATGCCCGCATGTCGGTGAACAGTGGAAGGCCGATCATCGGACGCGTTGCCAAGGCCCGATTGGGATTCTTGTCGTCCACCATCGGCTGCCCGGTCGCGGGGTTGACGGGGTCTCTCAGCCAAACCACCACTCCGCAAATCTGTGCGCCACATTTGCTGACGCGTACCTTTGCGTCGCCGGCCTGGGTCAGCCAGATGCCCGACGGATCGCTTATCTGCGCGCTGGCGCCAGGCGCATTGAAGAGCGCGATCAGGAGCGTGACGAAAAAACCGAATCTTGCAGTCATGACAGTCCCTCGACAATCCGGCCTGCATAACAAACGCCCGTAATTCTGCAATGCCTATCGGCGGGCAAGGAGGAAGGTCGAATGTTGATAAACCGGCTCACTTGCCCCAGCCTGTCAGGCGAATCGACGCCGCGGTTGAGAGTCCGAACACAACCATCGCGCCGCCCACGAGTGCGAACAGGGTCCATGCCGGGGCATTCGAAGACGCAAGCCACCAGCCGCCGATTGCGACGATCAGCAGCCTCCCGGTAGACGCCAGCACCGGACCACCGACTTTCGCAGCACCCTGCGAAGAAAAATAGAGGCACACCCCCACTCCGAAAAATCCGAAGGCCGGGCCTGCCCATGTGAAATAGGAATAGGCCGCGGCAGTAACGCCGGGATCGCTGGTGAACAACGACACCCATAGCGACGGTTTCGAGGCCACGACCAAACCGACCAGGCCAACGGTCAGGCCGGATGCCGCGCCGGCAGTCCAGGCCACGCGACGGGCACGCGCGACGAGGCCGGCTCCGATCGCCATGCCGACCATCGGCACCGATGCGACGCCGAACGCGAATGCAATAGGAATCAGCAGGAATTCCAGACGCGAACCCATGCCGTAACCGGCCAGCGTCTCGTCACCGAAGCCCGCGATGATCTTCGTGAAGATCAGGATGGTGATGACGGTCTGCAGCGGCGACAGGCACGATACCGCGCCGACTTTCAAAATGTCGAAGAACATGCCGCGCTGGAACGTGAAGCCCGAGAAATTCAAGCTGAGGCGACTGCGGCCGCTGAGGAGATACCAGATCAGGAAGGCTGCGCCGAGTGTGAAGGCTATGAGTTGGCCTGCCGCGACGCCCGGCATCCCGAGCTGGGGCGCGCCGAACAGCCCGAGACCGAACGTTCCGCCCATCAGGATCTGGCAGGCAGCGACGCCGATGAGCGTCGCCGAAGGGATTCTCATATCGCCGGTGCCGCGTACCACCGAGGCCAGCGTGTTGACCAGCCAGATCGCAACGGCGCCGGAAAACAGCACCTGGGAATAGCCAGCCGCCTCCTCGAGTACGGCGCCACGGCCACCGAGGGCCGAAAAGAAGGCGCGGCCGAACAGCAGCATCATCACGGTGAAGAAAATGCCGCCGCATGCGCCGATCATGGCTGCGTGAAGTGCCAGGATTGCCGCACGGTCCCGATTGCCGGCGCCGAGCGCGCGGCTGATGGCGGACGAAACCCCGCCGCCCATCGCGCCGGCCGACATCATCTGCGTCAGCATGGTGAAAGGAAACACGAGTGCAATCGCCGCCAGCGGCACGATTCCGAGCCGGCCGATATAAGAGGTTTCGGCTACCGCGACCAAAGCGCTGCCGAACATCGCGATTGTATTGGGAATTGCAAGCTTCAGCAGCGTCGGAAGTATCGGCGACGTCAAGAGACTGTTGGCGGGAACGGCCTTGAAGGGAACGCCGAGTGGGGCATCGATGGTCATGGCGATTTTTACCGGACAGTCCGCGCAACGAATAGAGAATAAATTATGACCAACATATTATGGGTACCGGGCCTGATCCGCCAGCAGGGCCGGCGCATTCGTCACCACGGCAATCCGCATAGGTCGATAACGCCAGTTCGCGGCGAGCGTTTGATGTGGAATATAAAGGGCGACATGGCCTCGAATCGGATGCGCCCCTCCGGCTGTTCGGCGTAGACCTCTCCACCAAACGGATGCCAGCCGCGCGACTGATAAAACGCGAAATTGTGCGGCTCGCAGAACAGCAGGGCGAATTCTACCGCTTCGTGGTCGCGCAGGGTCTGGACCGCGGCATTCAGAGCGATGCTGGCATAGCCCTGGCGGCGGCGGTCCGGGCGTGTCGCCACGCCGCCGACGCCACCGATATGAAGCTTGCGTCCGTTCCAGGTTATGTCGCGAAAATAGATGCCCACATGGCACGCCAGTCCGTCGGCGGGCGTCTCAACCAGCACGCGCAGATCGGCGTTCGCCCACTTGATGTGACGCCACGGCGACGTGGCCATGATCTCCGGCGACCAGACTGTCTTGAACAGCGGTTCTGCCGCCGGCCACGATGTGCTTCCGTTTAAAACATCGATTTCGATGCTCATTTGCTCTCACTCCTGCGCACAGTGCATTCCCTTAATACGCGGCTTGCGGATGGCAAGGCATCGATTTCAATGCCAGACTGTACCAAATCGATGCGAGGGATCGCCATGACCGCGGCACCACTCGGCACGCTCCGGCGCTGGTCCATTCTGGGCGGCGTGGCCATTTTGTTGAGCCTCGCCATGGGGATGCGGCAGAGCTTCGGCCTGTTTCAACCGTCGATCATTCACGATACGGCGATTACCGCCGCCGACTTTTCGCTGGCGACGGCGCTGCAGAACGTGGTGTGGGGCGTCTCGCAGCCTTTGGTGGGATGGCTCGCCGACCGTTTTGGCGCGCGCTACGTGATGTTGAGCGGCGTTCTGGTCTACGCGGCCGGTCTGGCGATCATGATGATCGCGACGTCGGCGCTGATTTTCACGATCGGCGCCGGTCTCTGCATCGGCCTCGCGTTGTCGTGTACCGCCTCCAGCATGACGATGACGGTAACGTCGCGCACGGTGGCAGCGGCCGAACGCAGCGTCGCCATGGGCGCGGTATCGGCCGTAGGATCGCTCGGTCTTGTGATTGCCTCGCCGCTCGCGCAGACGCTGATCTCCGCGGCGGGTTGGCAAGTGGCGCTGATCGGCTTTCTCGGATTGGCCTCGGTCATGTTGCCTGCGGCAATTTTCGCCGGCCGCGCCGACGCAATAGCAATCGAAAAGTCCGACAACGGCGATCAATCGATCGGCGCCGCGATCCAATCCGCGCTCGGCCATTCCGGCTTCATCGTGATGGCTATCGCCTATTTCGTTTGCGGTTTGCAGCTTGTGTTCCTCACTACGCACTTGCCCAACTATCTGTCGATCTGCGGGCTCGATGCATCGCTCGGCGCAACCGCGTTGGCCATCATCGGCCTGTTCAACGTTATCGGCTCCTACAGCTTCGGCTGGCTCGGCGGGCGCTATCCGCGGCAAATATTGCTGGGCGGTATCTACATCATCCGTTCGATCGCCATCGCCGCCTATTTCACGTTCCCGGCGACGCCGGCCTCCACCATGGTGTTCGCTGCGGTAATGGGCTCGCTGTGGCTCGGCGTGGTGCCGCTGGTCAACGGGTTGGTGTCCCAATTATTCGGGCTGCGCTTCATGGCAACCCTGACCGGGATCGCGTTCCTCAGCCATCAGGCCGGATCATTCACTGGTGCATTGGGTGGCGGCGTGATCTACGACAGGCTTGGCAGCTATGATCGTGCCTGGCAGGCCGCGGTCATCGTCGGATTGATCGCCGGAGCATTCCAGATGCTGATGAATGTCCGCCCGCCGCGGCGCCGCGAAGCCATTGATCGTGGGCTGCCCAGTGCGGCGTGACGGTTCATATTGCTGTATGTAACGCAGATGGAACCTTCTATAAGGGTTCCTGTTAAGTTATCGTCTCCCATCATTGCGGACATTCCCATGACCTTCACGCTTCCCGATCTCCCTTATGCCCACGACGCCCTCGCGCCCCATATGTCCAAGGAAACCTTGGAATATCATCATGATAAGCATCATCAAGCTTATGTCACCAACGGCAATAACGCGATCAAGGGTACCGAATTCGAAGGCAAATCCCTTGAAGAGATCGTGAAGGGCTCGTTCGGCAAGAATCCGGCGGTCTTCAACAACGCCGGCCAGCACTATAACCATTTGAACTTCTGGAAATGGATGAAGCCCAACGGCGGCGGCGACAAGCTGCCGCCCAAGCTCGCCAATAAAATCACCGCCGACCTCGGCGGGCTTGAAAAGTTCAAAGCCGATTTCACCGCCGCCGGCATCGGTCAATTCGGTTCAGGCTGGGCGTGGCTGTCGCTGAAGAACGGCAAGCTCGAGATCTCGAAGACACCGAACGGCGAGAATCCGCTGGTCCATGGCGCCACGCCGATCCTTGGCGTCGATGTCTGGGAGCACTCTTACTACATCGACTATCGCAATCGCCGTCCGGATTACCTGAAGGCTTTCCTCGATCATCTGGTGAATTGGGAAGAAGTCGATCAGTCGCTCGCGCGTGCCAGTTGACATTCGTTGCCGGGCCTTAACCCGGCAATCCATTCGCTTGATGGTTTGCAACGGAGGCGGCCGGCGTGATACGCCTGCAACAGATACGAAGGGCGGCAGTTGCGGCTGCTGCCCTTTTCGTTTGCGCGAGGGTCTGTGACCCTTGCAGTGACCGGATGCTTGCGGCAAACCTCGACAACGGCTGACCTGCCGCTGTCGGTTGAGCAAAGCGTGATGAATTATATTCTGGTTTTTATCGGCGGCGGCGTCGGATCGACACTGCGCCACATCATCAACGTCGTCAGCGCGCGCGTTCTCGGAACGGCCTTTCCCTATCACACGTTTATCATCAACGTCACCGGATCGATCGTCATGGGCCTGATTGCAGGCTATCTGGCGTTCAAGGGCGATGCGGCGCAGCCCTGGCGGCTCTTCCTGATGACCGGCATTCTCGGCGGCTACACCACGTTTTCGGCTTTCTCGCTGGACGCAGCGCTGCTTTATGAGCGCGGCGAGGTCGGGCTTGCAGTGTTGTACGTGCTTGGATCGATGGCGCTGTCGATTGCAGGCCTGTTTGCCGGCCTCGCACTGGTACGGCATTTCGCTTGACGTGTCCGTACCTCGGACCTCCTACGTGGACATGCGTTATGTTATAATATAACATTTACAGATGGCTCGCCACTCTCATCGCCGGGGAGGTGATAACCGGCACGCCCATGGTCATACCCATGGGCCAACGGTGCCGCATCCGGCGCAAACGGCATCGTGGTCGATTCTGCGCATGACGCTGGTTACGCGGCTTGGCGCGGCGCTTGCGGTCAGCGCCGGCCTGTGGGCGGTCGTGCTGATGGCGATGAGGTAAGCATGGCCGCGGAACTGCAATTCCGCGACGTCACGCTGGGCTACGACCGGCACCCGGCGGTGCATCATCTTGACGGCGAGATCGCATCGGGCACGCTGCTCGCGATTGTGGGTCCGAACGGGGCCGGCAAATCCACGCTGTTTCGCGGCATTGTCGGCATTCTCAAGCCATTGGCAGGCTCGATCGGGCTCGGCGACATCGAGGCACGCGACATCGCTTACCTGCCGCAGACGGCGGATATCGACCGCAGCTTTCCGATTTCCGTATTCGATTTCGTCGGCACCGGGCTGTGGCGCAGCACCGGCCTGTTCGGCGGCATGGGCAAGCATGCGCAGCAGGGGATCACCCAGGCGCTGGCGGCGGTCGGCCTCAACGGCTTCGAGAATCGCAGCATCGGCACGCTGTCCGGCGGGCAGATGCAGCGCATGCTGTTCGCGCGCGTGCTGCTGCAGGATGCGCGCGTAATCGTGCTCGACGAACCGTTCAACGCCATCGACGCAAAGACCTCGGCCGACCTGCTGGCGCTGGTGCGGCGCTGGCACTCCGAGAAACGCACGGTGCTGGCGGCGCTGCACGACATGGATCTGGTGCGTGCCAATTTTCCCGACACCCTGCTGTTGGCACGCGCGCCGGTGGCATGGGGTCCCACCGCGCAGGTGCTGACGGCGGAGAATCTGAAGGAAGCGCGGCGGATGTGCGAAGCCTTCGACGACGGCGCCGCCGCATGCGCGGTGGACGCCGCGGCTTCGCAGGCCGCCTAATGCCGGCGATTTACGACGCGCTGATCGCGCCGTTTACCGAGTTCGAATTCATGCGCCGCGCGCTGGCCGGCATTGTCGCGCTGGCGCTTGGCGGTGCGCCGATCGGCGTATTCCTGATGCTGCGGCGGATGAGTCTGGTGGGTGACGCCATGGCGCACGCAATCCTGCCCGGCGCCGCGATCGGCTTCCTGCTCTCTGGACTGAACCTGTTTGCCATGACATTCGGGGGATTGATCGCTGGCTTTACCGTAGCGATCCTCGCCGGCGTGGTCGCGCGCACGACCGAGTTGAAAGAAGACGCGTCTTTGGCGGCATTCTATCTGGTATCGTTGGCGCTCGGCGTCACCATCGTGTCGATCAAGGGCACCAACATTGATCTGCTGCACGTGCTGTTCGGCAACATCCTGGCGATGGACGACCAGACTTTGCTAATAATCGCGTTCAACGCCACCATCACGCTGATCGTGCTGGCGGTGATTTACCGTCCGCTGGTGATCGAATGCGTCGATCCGGTGTTTCTGCGCACGGTGAGCGGCGCCGGCGCGCCGGCGCATCTGGCGTTTCTCGCGCTCGTCGTCATCAACCTCGTCAACGGTTTTCACGCGCTCGGCACGTTGCTGGCGGTGGGCCTGATGATCCTGCCTGCCGGCATCGCGCGGTTCTGGTCGCGCGACATCACCGGCATGATCTGCATCGCCGTCGCAAGCGCGATGCTGTCAGGATATGCGGGCCTGGTGCTGTCATTTCAGACCAAAGTGCCGTCGGGTCCCGCGATTATCCTGGTTGCGGCTGTATTCTACGTTTTTTCGATTTTGTTCGGCAATGTCAGCGGCTTACTGCGGACAATGTTTCCCCGCCGGCATCTTGAGGCATGACAAGGGCGAACTGGCGGCGGTTTTGTGTCCTGGCAATCGGCGCGCTCGCGATTTCCGTCGGCGCTGCGATCCCCTTACAGGCGCAGGACAAAATCGATGTCATCGCGAGTTTTTCGATTCTGGGCGATTTCGCAAGCAACGTCGGCGGCGACCGCACCCGCGTCACCACCCTGGTCGGCGCCGACAGCGACGTGCACGTCTACACGCCGGCGCCGGCGGACGCAAAAAAAATTGCGGGTGCGAGGCTCCTGATCATCAACGGCCTCGGCCTCGAAGGCTGGCTGCCGCGGCTGGTGCAATCGTCCGGAGGCAAGGCCGCGATCGCCACGGCGACCACGGGCATTCCGGCGCGCAAGTCAGGCTCCGGCGCCGACCCGCACGCGTGGCAGTCGGTCGCCAATGCGAAGATATACGTGACCAATATTCGCGACGCGCTTGCAGCCGCCGATCCGGCAGGTGCGGAAATCTACCGCGCCAATGCCGACGCCTATCTCGCCAACCTCGACGCGCTGGATCGCGAGGTGCGGGAAGCGATAATGCAAATCCCCTCGGCGCGGCGCAAGGTCATTTCCACCCACGACGCGTTCGGTTATTTCGCCGATGCCTACGGGGTCGCATTCATCGCGCCGCAGGGTGTTTCGACCGAATCCGAGGTCAGCGCACGCGACATCGCGGCCGTCATTATTCAGATCAGGGCGGGAAAAATCCCAGCGGTCTTCCTTGAGAATATCGTCGATGTCCGGCTGATGCGCCGGATCGCCGAGGAAACGGGCGCGAGGATCGGCGGAAGGCTCTATTCCGACAGCCTGACCGGTGAAAAGGGCGATGCCCCCACTTACATTGAGTTGGTCAGGCACAATATAAAGGTGCTGACGAGCGCGCTGACGAATTAGGGCAGGGGCCTCCCTGCTGCCGGTGCGTTCCATCCCGCCCGGAGTGATCATGCCCGAACTGACGTCCCAGAAAATTCCCGTGACGGTGCTGACCGGCTATCTCGGCGCCGGCAAGACCACGCTGCTCAACCGCATCCTGTCGGAAAACCACGGCAAGAAATACGCCGTCATCGTCAATGAATTCGGCGAGATCGGCATCGACAACGACCTGATCATCGGCGCCGACGAGGAAGTGTTCGAGATGAACAACGGCTGCGTCTGCTGCACGGTGCGCGGCGACCTGGTCCGTATCCTTGACGGACTGATGAAGCGCAAGGGCAAGTTCGACGCCATCATTGTCGAAACCACGGGCCTGGCCGATCCGGCGCCGGTGGCGCAGACCTTCTTCGTCGATGAAGACGTGCAGAAAAACGCGCGGCTCGATGCCGTGGTGACGGTGGCGGACGCCAGATGGCTGAGCGAGCGCCTGAAGGACGCGCCGGAGGCCAAGAACCAGATCGCATTCGCCGACGTGATCGTGCTCAACAAGACCGACCTCGTCTCCAAGGCGGAACTCGCCGAAGTCGAGGCGCGGATTCGCGGCATCAACCCTTACGCGAAATTGCACCGCACCGAGCGTTGCCAGGTCGCGCTGTCCGACGTGCTGGAGCGCGGCGCATTCGATCTCGACCGCATTCTCGAGATCGAACCGGATTTTCTCGAAGCCGGAAACGGGCACGATCATGACCACCATGGCCACGATCATCACCACCACGATGACGGCCATGCGCACGGCGGGCTGAAGCACTACCACGACGAAGACATGCAATCGCTGTCGCTGCGCTCGGTCAGGCCGCTCGACGCCGCCAAATTCATGCCATGGCTGCAGCACCTGGTCGCCAGCGAGGGCCAGAAGATCTTGCGCTCCAAGGGTATCCTGGCCTTCCGCGGCGACGATGACCGCTATGTGTTTCAGGGCGTTCATATGATGCTGGAAGGCGACCATCAGCGCGCCTGGAAGGACGGCGAGCCGCGCGAAAGCCGCCTCGTCTTCATCGGCCGCGAATTGCCCGAGCAGATGATCCGCGAGGGCTTTGAGAACTGCATCGCCGCGTGATGACAGCGTTCGATCCGCCCGGACAATCCGCCTCCATCGTTTCGGTCACCGACCGGGTGCGGCCGGTTGCGATCGGCGCGGCTGTCATTGCCGTGTATTTCCTGGGCGAGAAGGCGGTCTTTGTCGGCGCCGAGGAAAGCGTCGCGCTGGTCACCGCCGCGGGCGAAATCTCCCGCGTCGCGGTGCATGGCGGCGGTATCTTATGTGCAGCGTCGGATGGCGGCCGCATCGTCATGGGCGGCGATGACGGCAAGCTCGTCGGGTTTGACCATCAGAGCGGTGTAACGACGCTCGCCATCGACGGGAAACGCCGCTGGATCGACAATGTCGCGGTCCATCCCGAGGGCGCCGTGGCATGGTCGGCCGGCAGGACCGCGGTCGTGCAAAACCCCAAGGGCGAGCAGAAATCCTTTGAGGTCCCCTCGACCGTCGGCGGGCTTGCGTTCGCGCCGAAGGGCATGCGGCTTGCGATCGCGCATTACAATGGCGTGACGCTGTGGTTTCCCAACATGGCGGGAAGTGCGCAATTCCTGGAATGGGCCGGCTCGCATCTCGGCGTCGTGTTCAGCCCGGACAACAAGTTCCTGGTGACCGCAATGCACGAGCCGGCGCTGCACGGCTGGCGGCTGGCCGACAACCGTCACATGCGCATGACCGGCTACCCCGGCCGGGTGCGTTCGCTGTCCTGGAGCGCGGGTGGAAAATCGCTCGCCACCTCCGGCGCCGACACCGTCATCGTGTGGCCGTTCGCCGGCAGGGACGGCCCGATGGGCAAGGAGCCCACGATGCTGGCGCCGTTGCAGGCCCGCGTTACTGCGGTCGCATGCCATCCGAAGCAGGATATTCTCGCCGCCGGCTACAACGACGGCACGATCCTGATGGCGCGGATGAACGATGGCGCCGAGATCCTGGTGCGCAGGAACGGCAGCGAGCCGGTGGCGGCGCTGGCATGGAATGCCGCGGGTACGATGCTGGCGTTTGCCGCCGAAGACGGCGATGCGGGGTTGCTGGAACTGTAGCGGGATCTGGCTGGCGTCGCGCCGGGAACTTTGTGTTCCCGCCTCCGTTGAATCCGCGGACAAGATCAGGGTGAGAATCATGACCCCGGACCAAAAAACACGCGCTTACCGGAAGGAATTGCTCCTCGCGGGCGTGATGGTCACGGCGGGGCTTATTATGTCGGGAGCCTCGCTGGTGGCATTGGCGAAGCCCCACCACGCGCAGATAGCGCAGGCCACGCAGCCGCTGCAGTCCACGCCGGGCGCGGAAAGCAAACCGTCGGCGCCTGCCGAGCCTGCAACGACCGGCACACGGCCGGGCGACGTTTCACCGGAGCCAGCGCGTCCGGTTCCCGAGGCGCAGAAGGCCGGAGCAAATCCGGCGCTGCCGCCCGCGCCGGCCGAGAAAACCGCCGCGCCGATCAAGGAAAGATAGCAGGTAGGGCAATAGCGAAGCGTAGTGTGCCGCTTTCGGGTCGCAACGGGCGGATTACGCCCCGCTGATCGGTCTTATCTGACCAGCACGTTTTTGAACTGCCAGGGATCGCTGGTATCAATGTCTTCCGGAAACAGTCCCGGGCGATCGGTCAGCGGCGTCCAGTCGGTATAATATCCTTTTACCGGCCCTAGATACGGCCGCTGGATTTCAAGGCAGCGCCGGAAATCCATCTCGTCAGCTTCGACGATGCCTTCGTTCGGATTTTCCAGCGCCCACACTATGCCGGCCAGCACCGCCGAGGAAACCTGCATGCCGGTGGCGTTCTGGTAGGGCGCGACCTGCCGGGTTTCCTCGATGGAGAGCTGCGAGCCATACCAGTAGGCATTCTTGGCATGGCCATAGATCAGCACGCCGAGTTCGTCGATGCCGTCCTCGATCTCGTTCTCGTCCAGGATGTGCCAGTCCGGCTGCATCCGCCCCGTAGCGCCGAACATCTCGTGCAGCGACAGCACGGCGTCGTTGGCCGGGTGGTAGGCGTAATGGCAGGTCGGGCGGTAGACCACGTGCTGGCCGTCGCGCACGGTGAAATAATCGGCGATCGAGATCGACTCGTTGTGGGTGACCAGAAAGCCGTATTGCGCTTTTGGTGTCGGACACCACGAGCGCACGCGGGTATTGGCGCCGGGCTGCAAGAGGTAGATCGCGGCCCCGCAGCCGTGCTCGTGCGTGCGGCCATTGTCGGGCATCCATTTTTCATGGGTGCCCCAGCCGAGCTCGGCCGGCTGCATGCCCTCGGAGACAAAGCCTTCCACCGACCAGGTATTGACGAACACGTTCATCAGCTTCGGCTTCTTGGAGCGCTGGGTGTCGCGTTCGGCGATGTGAATGCCCTTGACGCCGAGCCTGTGCGCAAGCTGGCCCCAGCCTTCGCGGCTCTTCGGCTCGTTGAACTCGGTATCGGTGTCACGGGCGATGTCGAGCAGCGCCTGCTTGACGAACCACGACACCATGCCGGGATTGGCGCCGCAGGTAGACACCGCGGTCGGCCCGCCCGGGCTCTTGTGCTTGGCGGCGAGCAAGGTTTCGCGCAGCGCGTAATTCGAGCGCGCCTCGGGGCCGGCGCTCCTGTCGAAATAGAAGCCGAGCCAGGGCTCCACCACGGTGTCGATGTAGAGCGCGCCGATCTCGCGGCACAGGGTCATGATGTCGACCGAGGAGGTATCCACCGAGAGATTGACGCAGAATCCTTGGCCGCCGCCGGCGGTCAAGAGCGGCACCAGCACTTCGCGGTAGTTATCCCTGGTGATCGCCTGCTTGATGAAGCGCACGCCGTGCCTGGTCGCGATCTCGCCATCCTCATGCGGATCGATGATGACGAAACGCTGCGTGTCGTAATCGAAATGCCGTTCGATCAGCGGCAGCGTGCCTTTGCCAATCGAGCCGAAGCCGATCATCACGATGGGGCCGGAAATCTTCGCATGGATTTGCGAGGCGGGGATGGGCATCGGTGATATCTCCGGGGAACGATAAACATGGCCGCGCGGGACCGCGTGGCTTCAAGACTATACTTGGAGGGCTAAATCAAGCCGCGTGTGCGGCAACCCGGCGCTGTTTCGCGATCCGGCGCGGCGCCGCCGCCCCGGTAGGCACGATCAGACCGGACGCCCCGTCGAGCGCGCCCGTGCGCAGCTCAAGGCCGAGCAGCCGGTCGCGTTCGAACGGGCCCGGCAGCGACAGTTCGGCGGTCTTCGCCGCGGTGAATCCGAAGCGGACGTAATAGGTCGTGTCGCCGAGCAGGATCACCGCGCCATGGCCGCGCGCGGTCGCCGCGGCCATGGCGTGACGCATCAACGCGGCGCCGATGCCGAGCGCGCGGCAGGACGGATCGACCGCGAGCGGTCCGAGCACCAGCGCAGGCTTGCCGCCGGCGCTGACGTGCCACAACCGCACGGTGCCAACGAGCTTGCCGTTGCGCACCGCCGAGAAGGCAAGGCCTTCGGCCGGCGCGCGCCCGGCGCGCAGGCGCTGGCAGGTGCGCAAGGCGCGGTTCGCGCCAAAGCACACGTCGAGCAGCGCTTCGCGCGCGGCGGCGTCCGAGGCGCGCTCGCCGCGGATCGCGAACGGGGCGGCGTCGAGATGGAGGGCAACGGGTGTCTTCCGGAAAGCAGTCATGGCACGTCAGTCTCTCTACATTCTCGATCGTCGTTGCCGGGCTTGACCCGGCTGGATGCACACATCTCATCGTCATTGCCGGGCTCGACCCGGCAATCCATCCGCTTCGAAACGACTCTTGCGAAGATGGATGGATACGCGGGTCAAGCCCGCGTATGACGAGATGTGTGATCGAGCCCGGGTATGACGCCGTTTTCATCCTTCGAAGGCGCGCAAGCGCGCGGCTCCTGAGGATGACGGTCCCGTTCTTGTTCTTGGGAGGAGAGGGGGAGCCGGCGCGCCGGCTCCCGGTCGTTCAGATATGATATGTCTTCAAGGGCGGGATGCCGTTGAAGGCCACCGACGAATAGGTCGAGGTATACGCCCCGGTGCCCTCGATCAGCAGCTTGTCGCCGATCTCGAGCGTGACCGGCAGCGGGTACGGCGCCTTCTCATACAAGACATCGGCCGAATCGCAGGTCGGACCGGCGAGAATGCAGGGCGTCATCTCCGCGCCGTCATGCGGGGTGCGGATCGCATAACGGATCGACTCGTCCATCGTCTCGGCGAGGCCGCCGAACTTGCCGATGTCGAGATAGACCCAGCGCGCGTCGTCCTCGTCGCTCTTCTTCGAGATCAGCACCACCTCGGTTTCGATGATGCCGGCGTTGCCCACCATGCCGCGGCCCGGCTCGATGATGGTTTCGGGAATCGCGTTGCCGAAGTGCTTGCGCAGCGCGCGGAAGATCGACCGGCCGTATTGCACGACCGGAGGAACGTCCTTGAGGTACCGCGTCGGGAATCCGCCGCCCATATTGACCATGGTGAGGCTGATGCCGCGTTCCGCACAGTCGCGGAACACCGTCGAGGCCATCGCCAGCGCGCGGTCCCACGCCTTCACCTTGCGCTGCTGCGAACCCACGTGGAACGAAATGCCGCAGGGCTCCAGGCCGAGACGCTTGGCGAGGTCGAGCACGTCGACCGCCATCTCCGGATCGCAGCCGAACTTGCGCGACAGCGGCCACTCGGCGCCGGCGCAGTCGTACAGAATGCGGCAGAACACCTTCGATCCCGGCGCGGCGCGCGCGATCTTCTCGACCTCGGCGGAGCAGTCGACCGCGAACAGCCGGATGCCGAGCGCGAACGCGCGCGCGATATCCCGCTCCTTCTTGATGGTGTTGCCATAGGAGATCCGCTCCGGCGTCGCACCGGCGGAAAGCGCCATCTCGATCTCGGCTACCGTCGCGCAGTCGAAGCAGGAGCCCATCGAGGCCAACAGGTTAAGCACCTCCGGCGCCGGGTTTGCCTTCACCGCGTAGAACACGCGTGAATCCGGCAAGGCCTTCGCAAAGGTCTGGTAGTTGTCGCGCACGACGTCGAGGTCGACCACGAGGCATGGCTCGGTGTCCTGGCCCTCGCTGCGGCGGTTGCGCAGGAATTCCTGAATACGGTCGGTCATGGATAGCACCTCCCGAACGGCCTTTGCGACAAGGACACGTTCAAAAACGATCTCGGACCTAAGCGCTGGCGATGCCGCACGATGGAGACGCGACAACGCCTTGAACTCAGACCGACTGTGCTGCCGTGGATTGGTTGGGAGTGATCCCGCCCGCACACCTGGCAATGAAGGACAAGCCTCTTCGGTATTCGCGCTGGCTGGTGGAAAGCCAACAGAGACCAAAAAAGCCCGATCCGTCGTTGCTTTAAGTCGCGTCCCCCGTTGAGAACGAGGTGCGCCGGTTCGCCTCCGGCTGCCAGTCACGGTTGCAAGGAGGTGAAGTCGCCTTCAACGGCATCTCTGGAGAGAGATGCTGGCCTCCCAGTCTCGGTCGACCCGACCGACTGAAGCGACCCTCGGCTTCTTCATCCCTTGGCGGCTGTCCGGCCTCTTGTCCGGATACCTACCGACTGACACACGACCACAGGCACGTGCGAAATTGGGCAAGAGTGCACATAGGTGGTTTGAGTCTGCTTCGCAACGTTTTTTTTAAAGAGCAGGCCGTTTTCTTCACAACGTCATTCAGACGACACAGCGCGCGCGCCGAACGTGAACGGATGTTAAGCTTCTTTAACGAAGCGTAACCGGTTCGCCGCGACGGAGATTTGTTTGACGCCTGTGCCGCAGTGGTTTCTCTCGCGCGCCAAACTCCATCGTTGTCCACGCGGAGGCGCGAGGCGTGCACATAGCTCTGGCGTCACTGCCGGGCTTGACCCTACTGGATTCACACATCTCATCATACGCGGGTCAAGCCCGGCCATGACGGCCAAGATGGGTGCATATGGCCGGGCTCGTCCCGGCCATCCACATCTTTGCTCCACATCAGAAAGAAAGACGTGGATGCCCGGTACAAGGCCGGGCATGACGGCGAGATGTGTGCATCCAGTAGGGCTGACCTGATCCATCCGGTTGGAGAAATCCTTCCGAAGATCGATGGATACGCGGGTCAAGCCCGCGTATGGCAAGATATGTGGATGCCCTGCGCCTGCGCAGGGACGACAAATTCACGCCCGCCGCGTGAACGGTTCGATGCGCTGGGCGGTGCGGATGAAGGCGGCCATGATGACAACGCCGAGCGCGAACAGTACCGCCTGCAGGATGTGCGCGCCGAAGTCGTCGAGCCCGAACAGGATCGCCAGCGCCCAGCCGCCGGCGAAGGCCGCACCAAACACCTCGGCGCCGATCAGGATGGCGGCGGAGATCACGGTGATGACCGTGGGCCACACGATCTGGCGGGCGGTCGGGCTGGTTTGGGCGCTCATGGGTCAGGGGTCCTGTTGCGGGCGCAATCTCTATGAAAAGCCTGACCTGTTCAAGGCCGGTTTCGTGCCTGGACGCAGCTTTGACCGTCATTGCTTTGCTTGACCCGGCAATCCATCCCCTCCGAAAGGACTCTTCCGAAGATGGATGGATACGCGGGTCAAGCCCGCATATGACGCCACATTTTCGCGCTGCATCGCGCCCGGGACATGGGGAAACGGGCGCAAAAAAGCCCCATCGCGTGCTATATGTTCCCCGCTGAATCTGCCGGTGAAACAGGATTTTTCATGTCTGACGCACGCGAATCGACCGCCACGGTTTCCGCTTCCGAAAATCCGCTGCTAAAACCCTGGCAGACGCCTTTCGAAACGCCGCCGTTCACCGAGTTTGCGCCGGAGCATTTCCTCCCTGCCTTCGAGCAGGCCTTCGCCGACCATGCGGCCGAGATCGCCGCCATCACCCACGATCCGGCGGCCCCGGATTTTGCCAACACCATCACCGCGTTGGAGCGCTCGGGAAAACTGCTCTCGAAAGTGTCGGCGGTGTTTTACGACCTGGTGTCGGCGCACTCCAACCCGGCGCTGCTTGAGATCGACAAGGAAGTAAGCTTGCGGATGGCGCGGCACTGGAACCCGATCATGATGAACGCGGTGCTGTTCGGCCGGATCGCCTTGCTCCGGGACAACCGCGCCACGCTCGGCCTGACCGGCGAGCAGGCGCGCCTGCTGGAGCGAACCTACACCCGCTTCCACCGCTCCGGCGCCGGTTTGGACGAGGCCTCGAAAGCGCGGATGGCGGAGATCAACGAACGGCTGGCGCGTCTCGGCACGGCGTTCGGCCACCACTTGCTCGGCGACGAACAGGACTGGTTCATGGAGCTCGGCGAGACCGATCGCGACGGCCTCTCGGATTCGTTTGTCGCCGCCGCCCGGGCCGCGGCCGAGGAGCGCGGCATGGCCGGCAAGGCGGTGATGACGCTGTCACGCTCCTTCGTCGAACCGTTTTTGAAAAGCTCTACCCGGCGCGATCTGCGCGAAAAGGTGTTCAGGGCCTTTACCGCGCGCGGCGACAACAACAACGCCAACGACAACAATGAAACCATTGTCGAGATTCTCAGGCTGCGCGAGGAAACCGCCAAGCTGCTGGGCTTCCCGACCTTTGCGGCCTACCGGCTGGAAGATTCCATGGCCAGGACGCCGGAGGCGGTGCGCGGCCTGCTGGAGCGGGTGTGGAAACCGGCCCGCGCGCGGGCGCTGGCTGACCGCGACGCGCTGCAGGCGCTGGTGGCCGAGGAGGGCGGCAATTTCGCGCTGGCGCCATGGGACTGGCGCTTCTACGCCGAAAAGCTGCGGCAGCGCCGCGCTGATTTCGACGACGCCGCGATCAAGCCTTATCTCGCCCTCGACCACATGATCGACGCCGCGTTCGACTGCGCGCATCGGCTGTTCGGCCTCAGCTTTGCCGAGCGCCGGGATATTCCGGTCTGGCATCCCGACGTCCGGGTCTGGGACGTCAAGGACGCCGCGGGAAACCACAAGGCGCTGTTCTATGGCGACTACTTCTCGCGGCCTTCGAAGCGTTCCGGGGCCTGGATGACCTCGCTGCGCGACCAGCAGAAGCTCGACGGCGATGTCGCGCCGCTGATCATCAACGTCTGCAATTTCTCGAAGGGCGCGGACGGCGAGCCCTCGCTGCTGTCGCCGGACGATGCGCGGACGCTGTTCCACGAATTCGGCCACGGCCTGCACGGCATGCTGTCGGACGTCACCTATCCGTCGCTATCCGGCACCTCGGTATTCACCGACTTCGTCGAGTTGCCGTCGCAGCTTTACGAGCACTGGCAGGAGCAGCCGCAGGTGCTGCGCCGGTTCGCGCGGCATTACCAGACCGGCGAGCCGCTGCCCGACGACCTTTTGAAGCGTTTCATTGCCGCGCGAAAATTCAATCAGGGTTTTGCCACCGTGGAGTTCGTCTCGTCCGCGCTGATCGACCTCGAATTCCACACCCAGCCGGCGAGCGCCAGCCGCGACGTGCGGGCGTTCGAGCGCCGGGAGCTTGAAAAAATCGGCATGCCGGCGGAGATTGCGCTGCGGCACCGGCCGCAGCAGTTCGGGCACATCTTCTCCGGCGATCACTATGCGTCCGGCTATTACAGCTACATGTGGTCCGAAGTGATGGACGCCGACGCCTTCGGCGCGTTCGAGGAGGCCGGCGATATCTTCGATCCGGCGGTCGCCAAACGTCTGCATGACGACATCTATGCGTCCGGCGGATCGCGCGATCCCGAAGACGCCTACATCGCCTTCCGCGGCCGCGAACCGGAACCCGAAGCGCTGCTGCGGCGCCGCGGGCTGCTGGATGTGCCGGAGGCGGCATGATGTCGTCATTGCGGGCGAAGCGAAGCAATCCAGCGGGCCGCAAGCGAAGGCTGGATAGCTTCGCCGCTGCGCTCCTCGCAATGACGGTGGCGCTTGCCGCAGGTCCCGCCTTCGCCCACCCCCATGTCTGGGTCACCGCGGCGAGCGAATTGATCTATGCCGCAGATGGCTCGATCTCGGGCGTGCGCCATGCCTGGACCTTCGACGACATGTTCTCGACCTATGCGCTGCAGGGCATCGAGAGCAAGACCAAGGGCGCCTATACCCGCGCGGAACTGGCGCCGCTGGCGCAGACCAATGTGGAGTCGTTGAAGGAGTTCGGCTTCTTCACCTTCGCCAAGGCCGACGGCAAAAAGGAAAAGTTCCTGGACCCGGTCGACTACTATCTCGAGCATAAGGACGGCGCGCTGGTGCTGCATTTCACGCTGCCGTTCAAGACGCCGTTCAAAACCAGACAGCTCGCGCTCGACGTGTACGACCCGAGCTTCTTTGTCGACTTCTCGCTGGCCAAGCAGGATCCGGTCCGGCTGGTCGGCGCGCCTTCGTCCTGCTCGCTTGCGATCCAGCGGCCGAATGACGGCGCGGCCGGAGCGCAGAAGCTCAACGAGCAGACCTTCATGAACGGCGAGAACTCGAACTACGGCGCGATGTTTGCCAACAGGATCACGGTGGATTGTCCATGAGTGAAGCGCGGCCGACAGTCAGGTTCGTCATGCCCGCGCTTGTCCCGGGCATCCACGTCTTGACGGGGCCGCCGCAAGAACGACGTGGATGGCCGGGACGAGCCCGGCCATGACGAGGCAAAACGGGATCGCACTAACCGCTGCCGCGATTGTAGTGCTGGCATTCGTCTTCGGCTCCGCCTCGCACCCTTCGTTCGCCCAAAATCCCTTCGGCGCGCCGCGCACAGCGCCCGATGCGCAGCTCGGCGGCATTCTCGGCTGGCTGCTTTCAAAGCAATCCGAATTCTATCGCGAGATGTCCTCGACCATCCGTGCGGCAAAATCCGACGGCAGCGCGGTGTGGAGCTTGCTTGCGATCTCGTTCGGTTACGGGATTTTCCACGCCGCCGGACCCGGACACGGCAAAGCGGTGATCTCGTCGTATCTGGTTGCCAATGAGGAGACCGCAAGGCGCGGCATCGTGCTGTCGTTTGCGTCCGCGCTGCTGCAGTCGCTGGTCGCGGTGGCGATCGTCGGGGTCTGCGCCTGGCTGCTGAACGCCACCGCGAAAACCATGTGCGGCGCCGAGCGCGTCATCGAAATTTCGAGCTACGCGCTGATCGCGGCGTTCGGCGCCCGCCTGGTCTGGACCAAGGGCGGCGGTTTTTTTCGCGCGCTGCAGGCGCGGCATCCGGCGGCGCGTCATGACCGTCATCACGGGCGTCACCACCATGCTCACGATGACCACGTGCACGACGCACATTGCGGCCATTCCCACGGTCCGACGCCGAACGAACTCGCCGGTCCCGGCGGATGGCGGCGCGGGCTGGGCGCCATTGCCGCGGTCGGCATCCGGCCCTGCTCGGGCGCGATTCTGGTGCTGGTGTTCGCGCTGGCGCAGGGGCTGTTCTGGGCCGGCGTCGCCGCCACCTTTGCGATGGGGCTTGGCACCGCCATCACGGTGGCGACCATCGCCGTCATCGCGGTGTCCGCCAAGGATCTCGCGCGGCGATTGAGCGCCGGCAGCGAAGGCGGCGGCGCGCTGGTGGCGCGCGGCGTGGAATTCGGCGCCGCAGGACTGGTGCTGCTGCTGGGAGCGGGGCTGCTCGCGGGCTATGTCGCGGCGGAACGGGTGACGTGCTTCTAGAATTTGCGTCATACGCGGGGCTTGACGCCGCCACAGAACGGGTCAGACGGGCACCGAGCTCCTTATCATCGGCAGAAAAAATATCCCCACATTGATCACGAACCCGATGCCCCACAGGATCGAGCGGAGCGTCGGCCGGTCGCCGAGATAGGTGAAGACGTAGGCGATCCGCACGATCAGAAACAGTACCGCCAGTTCATTGACGAGGTTCTGCGGGCTGCCGCGAAATTCGGCCAGCAGCACGGCGACGGCGAAAAACGGGAACGCCTCGATGCCGTTCTGATGCGCGCCGAGCGCGCGGGCCCGTAGCGGCTCACTGTAAAAGGCGGGGTCGCGCGGATTGGCGTTGTCGAAGCTGCGAAACCCGAGCCACTTGATCGGCGCGATCGTCGCGAGATAGAGCATCACGCTTGCAAAAACGCACCAGTCGGCGATCGTCATGGCTCCCCCCGGGACCGCGTGACCTTAGCGAAACGCGCGTTATCTTGACAAGGTCGGCGCAACGCGCGAAGCCATTGAAATCATGAGCGTGGTCGTGCCCATCGGAAAAGCTTTGACCGCGGCCGAGACGAGGCCGGAACGCGTCGGTGTGCTGCTGGTCAATCTCGGCACGCCGGATAGCGCCGACACGCGCGGCGTGCGCGTCTACTTGAAGGAGTTCCTGTCCGATCCGCGGGTGATCGAAAACCAGGGCTTGCTGTGGAAGCTGACGCTGAACGGCATCATCCTGCGCACCCGCCCGAGCCGCAAGGCGCGCGATTACCGGAAAATCTGGAATACCGAGAAGAACGAATCGCCGCTGAAGACCATTACGCGCGCGCAGTCGGAAAAACTGGGCGGCGCCATTGCCGGGCACGATCACGTCGTCGTCGACTGGGCGATGCGCTACGGCAACCCGTCGATCAAGTCGCGGATCGACGCCTTGACGGCGCAGGGCTGCAGCCGCCTTCTGGTGGTGCCGCTGTATCCGCAATATTCCGCGGCGACGTCGGCCACCGTATGCGATGAGGTGTTTCGCGTGCTCGGCGCGATGCGCGCGCAGCCGACCTTGCGGGTGACCCCGCCGTATTACGACGATCCCGGCTATATCGAGGCGCTGGCGGTTTCGATCGACGCGCATCTTGAGACGCTCACCTTTAGGCCCGAGATCATCGTGGCGTCGTTCCACGGCATGCCGCAGAAATATATCGACCAGGGCGACCCCTATTCTGCGCAATGCATGGCAACCACCGCGGCGTTGCGCGCGCGCATGGGGCTCGACGCGTCGAAGCTGATGCTGACCTTCCAGTCGCGCTTCGGCTTCGACCAATGGCTGCAGCCCTATACCGACAAGACCATCGAGCAACTGGGCAGAGATGGCGTGCGCCGCATCGCCGTCATCACTCCCGGTTTCTCGGCGGATTGCCTGGAGACGCTGGAAGAGATCGCCCAGGAAAATGCCGAGATTTTCGCGCATGCCGGCGGCGAGCAATTTGCCGCCATCCCCTGCCTGAACGACAGCGATTGCGGCATGGATGTGATTCGCCGGCTGGTGCTGCGCGAACTGCAGGGGTGGATTTAGCCGCCGCCCTCACGGCGTCGGCATTGCCGCGCTGACGGCACTGTGGTGAGAGCGTCTCGAACCTTGCATTCCGAATCGGCGACTTATGTTAAACCGCGCGGCGGCAACTCGCGCCGGCGTCCAACAGGTGTGCCCCGGGGGAATTAGATGACCGGTTTCGACATTTTCGCCATCGCTTTCGTGCTCCTGATCATCCTGACGCTGTTTGCCGGCGTCAAAACCGTGCCGCAGGGGTATGACTGGACCATCGAGCGGTTCGGCAAGTTCACCCGCACGCTGTCGCCGGGGCTGAACATCATCATCCCGTATTTCGACCGGGTCGGGCGCAAGATGAACATGATGGAGCAGGTGATCAGCATTCCGGAGCAGGAGGTGATCACCAAGGACAACGCCACGGTGACGGTCGACGGCGTGGCGTTCTTTCAGGTGTTCGACGCCGCCAAGGCAAGCTACGAGGTGTCGGATCTCAACCAGGCCATCATCGTGCTGACCATGACCAACATCCGCTCGGTGATGGGCGCCATGGACCTCGACCAGGTGCTGTCGCATCGCGACGAGATCAACGAACGCCTGCTGCGCGTGGTCGATGCGGCGGTGTCGCCGTGGGGACTGAAGGTCAATCGCATCGAGATCAAGGATATCGTGCCGCCGGCGGATCTGGTGGAAGCCATGGGCCGCCAGATGAAAGCCGAGCGCGTCAAGCGTGCGGATATCCTGCAGGCCGAGGGCCAGCGGCAATCGGAAATCCTGCGCGCCGAGGGCGCCAAACAAGGACAGATCCTGCAGGCGGAAGGCCGCCGCGAAGCCGCATTCCGCGACGCCGAGGCGCGCGAACGTTCCGCGGAGGCCGAAGCCAGGGCGACGCAGATGGTTTCCGAGGCGATTGCGAAGGGCGACGTCGCCGCGTTGAACTATTTCATTGCCGACAAATACATCAAGGCATTCGGCCAGCTTGCGGATTCGCCGAACCAGAAGATCATCATGCTGCCGGTCGAGGCCATGAGCATGCTGGGTTCGCTGGCCGGCATCGGCGAAATCGCGAAAGCGACATTCGGCGAAAGCGCGGCATCGGCGCAGGCCGCGACGCGGCGCGGATCGGTGCCAAGCGCGGGCTCGCCGCCGATACCGCCGCAACGCTGAGGATAACATGGCCGGGATGTTCGTGACCCTTGGCGGCTGGAACTGGCTGATATTCGGCCTGCTGCTGATGGGCCTGGAGTTGCTTGCGCCGGGCGTCTTCATGTTCTGGCTTGGGCTTGCCGCATTGCTGGTCGGGCTGTTGTCGTTCGCCATCGCGCCGTCGTGGCAATTGCAGCTGTTGATGTTCGCGGTCTTCGCCGCAGCCGCGGTGCCGCTGTGGCGCCGCGTTGCGCGCAATCCTACCGCCGCGAGCCCGAGCAATCCGTTCCTCAACAAGCGCTCGGATGCGCTGGTCGGCCGGGTGTTCACGCTGGAAAAACCGATCGTCGACGGCTTGGGCACGGTGCGGATCGACGATACCGTCTGGCGCATCGCCGGCCCCGACGCGCCCGCCGGCAGCCGCGTGCGGATCGTGCATGCGGATGGCGCCAGTCTGACGGTGGCGGCGGCGTAAGGCCGCAGGGTGGGTCGGCGCCGAAGGCGCGTAACCCACCAGTTGGCGCCAGGTGCAAGTCGCTCCGGCGGGTTACGGCGCTGCGCGCCTGACCCACGCTACGATTCCCTAAGCTACCCCGGCCCTCAGCACGTCGTGCACATGCACGATTCCCACCGGCTTGTTGCCGTCGGCCACGATCAGCACCGTCACCGCCGGCTTGGACGAGTTGATCGTATCCAAAAGCTCGATCGCCAGCGTATCGGGCGAGGTGGTCTTCGGATTTTTCGTCATCACCTCGTCGACGGCGGCGGCCATCAGATCGGGCCGCATGTGGCGGCGAAGGTCGCCGTCGGTGATGATGCCGACCAGGTCGCCGCTCGAATCGACGATGCCGACGCACCCGAAGCCCTTCGACGTCATCTCCACCAGCGCGTCCGACATCCGGGTGCCCAGCGGTTTGAGCGGCACGGCGTCACCGGTGTGCATCAGGTCGCGCACGAATTTCAGCATCGCCCCCAGCTTGCCGCCGGGATGCAGCACGCTGAAATCTTTTCGCGTAAAACCGCGGCCTTCCAGCAGCGCGATCGCGAGCGCATCGCCCAGTGCCAGCATCATCACCGACGACGTCGTGGGGGCAAGGTTGTGCGGGCAGGCCTCGGGCGCCTTGGGCAGGGTCAGGGCCACGTCGGCCGCTTTGCCGAGGGTGGAGGAGGAGTCGGCGGTCATCGCGATCAGCCGGATACGGAATCGTTTGGCGTAAGTGATGAGGTTTTTCATCTCCGGCTGGTCGCCGGACCAGGACAGCGCCAGGATGACGTCGTCCGGCGTGATCATGCCGAGGTCGCCATGGCCGGCTTCGGCGGCATGGACAAAAAAGGCCGGCGTTCCGGTGGAGGCGAAGGTCGCGGCGATCTTGCGGCCGATGTGGCCGGATTTGCCCAGGCCCGTGATGATCAATCGCCCCTTGGCATCGCGGATCAGGTCGGCGGCGCCGGCAAAGGCGGGGCCAAGATCGGATTGCAGCGCTGCGGCAAGCGCGGTGATGCCGCTGCCTTCCGCATCCAGGGTGCGCAGCGCCGACTGCACGGCGGCGTCGGGTTCCGTCGCGGCGGATGTCGCGGCTCGCGATTTCGATGTGGCCATGCCTGGTTCCAATAGTTTGCCGCGTCATGCACGGGCCTGATCCGCGCATCCATCCTCTTCGTGAAGCCCTTCTTACGAACGGGCTTGACCCGGCATGACGGCCCTCGGGGTTCGCCTCGCGGCCGTTCTAGCACGGCCGCACATCCGATGCGACGCGAGGCCGGGGCTCTCAACGGCTCATTAACCATAATTGTTTTAACTCCATTAACGACGATTTCGCGGGCGTGTTCGCGCGCATCCCGGACCCGTCGGCATTTGATTGATTTCGTTGGAGTATTTGAAGCCGTGATGTCGGGTCCAGCAGCGAGCCGCCACCAGCGCGTAGCAGCCCTACGCACGCTTTTGCCATGCCTTGTGGTGATCGCCCTGCAAACCGGCCGCGTGGAGGCGCAGACCCTGACCAGCGATCTCTTCCGTCCGGTGCGCGACGGCTTCGTGTCGCCGCAGGATTCGCCGCTGCGCAAGACCGGCTATAATATCGCACAATCCACACCCGACGATCGCAACAACTCGAGCGACAACCGCCTGCGCAATCCCGACGCGCCGGCATCCTCGCGGATCGGCAATATTCCGAGCTATGGCCTGCCCGCGGCGAGCGGCGCCTCATCGTCCGGTTACGACTCGCTAAACCGCAAGCGGCAAAAGGCGAAACTCTATCCGGGGCAGCCGAAGCCCAAGCTGGCGGGCCCCGGCAATCGCCCGCCGGTAGGGCCGGTCCCCGATCCCCGATTGCCGCCGCCGCGTTTGCCGCAGCCGCCATCGGCGACCGCCAACCGAACGCCGATCCCGCCGGCGATGGCCGGTACCGTGCCCGGTCAACCCACCCGCAAGCGGCTGAAGGTCGACGACGATCCGTTCGGCGCGGTCGGCGATTACTATGGCAGTTTTCTGGTCAAGACCGCGGTCGAATTCATGGGCGGCTACGACAGCAATCCCGGCCGCACCTATGTGCCGCGCGGGTCGCCGCTCTACGTGGTGGCGCCGGAATTGCTGGTGGTTTCCGATTGGGAACGCCACGCATTGATAGCCGATCTCCGCGGCTCGTTCACCGGCTACAGCCAGACCTTTCCGCCGGCCGACGGCACCGTCTCGTCCGCGCCCGTCAATGTCGACCGGCCGGACTTTACCGGACATGTCGATGGCCGTCTCGACGTGACGCGTGACACAAGGCTGCTCGGCCAACTGCGCCTGCGCGTCGCCACAGACAATCCCGGCAGCCCCAACATCCAGGCGGGCCTCGCCAGATACCCGATCTATACGACGCTCGGCGGCACTTTTGGGGTCGACCAGAATTTCAATCGGCTGCAAGTGTCGGCGGGCGCCACCGTCGATCATACCACCTACCAGAATTCCGTGCTCACCGACGGCTCCATCGCCAACAACGACGACCGCAACTTCAATGCCTATGGCGGCATCGCCCGCGTCAGCTACGAGGTGATGCCGGGCCTTAAACCGTTCGGGGAGATCCAGGGCGACACCCGCGTGCATGAGCTAATGGTGGATCGCGCCGGCTATGCGCGCGACTCCAATGGCGGTTATATCAAGGGCGGCACCAGCTTCGAATTCACCCGGCTGCTTACCGGCGAAGCCTCGATCGGATGGGCCGAGCGCAGCTACACCGATCCGCGGCTGAACCGGCTGCAGGGATTGCTGACCTCGGCATCGCTGGTCTGGGCGGCGACCCCGCTTACCACGGCGAAATTCTATTCCGACACCGTCATCGGGGAGACCACGCTGCCTGGCGTCTCCGGTGTGCTGACGCATCTCTACACGTTCGAAGTCGATCACGACTTCCGCCGCTGGTTGACCGCGGTCGGCAAGTTTACCTTCGGCACCTCGGCCTATCAGGGCGACGCGCGTTTCGACCATCTCTATTCGATCTCGGGCGATCTGATCTACAAGCTCAGCCGTGACGTCTGGGCCAAGGCCACCGTGCGACGGGATATCCTGGACTCCAACCAGCCGGGATCGAGCTCGGCGTCGACGGTGGTAATGCTGGGGGTAAGGCTGCAAAGGTAGCCCCCGTCATTGCCGGGCTTGACCCGGCAATCCATCCCCTTCGAAACGACTCTTCCGAAGATGGATACGCGGGTCAAGCCCGCGTATGACGCGGCGTATGGTGCTGCGCCTGCGCTGCTACTTCATCCGTCTGAACCGCACCTGCTTGCCGTCCGCCAGCCGAGTCGCGATGTAGCCCGCTTCGATGCAGGCCTCGCGCTGCGGCATTTTCTCCTGCGGGCTGCGCAGCGTCTCCCACCACGACGCGCGATGCGCCGCGCGGGGCAATGCGGCGTCGATGATCTCCTCGATCTGATCGAAGGAGAGTGTGAATTCGGGCAGCTTCCGGGATTTGAGGTAGTCGCGCAGGGCGGAGTAGTCGTTCACGGGTGCGTCTCGGTAATGTTCAATCCCGTCATACGCGGGCTTGACCCGCGTATCCATCCTTCGGAAAGAGCCTTTCGAAGAAGATGGATCGCCGGATCAAGTCCGGCGATGACGCATCATGCGGACATCTCCACGTCACTTCTCCAGATATCTCTTCATCTCCTCGCGCAACCCGTCGCGCAGGTCCGCGCGGGCCATGCCGAAGGCGATGTTGGCGCGCAGGAAACCCGCCTTGGAGCCGCAGTCGTGCCGCTCGCCTTCGAATTCGACGCCGTAGAATTTCTGCGTCCTGGCCAGTCCGATCATGGCGTCGGTGAGCTGGATTTCGTTGCCGGCGCCGCGCTCCTGGGTTTCCAGGATCCTGAAGATTTGCGGCTGCAGGATGTAGCGGCCGGTGATGGAGAAGTTGGACGGGGCGGTGCCCTGTTTCGGCTTCTCAACCATGCCGTTGATTTCAAATGTCCTGCCTTGGCGGGCGCCGACGCCGCAGATGCCGTAATTGTGCGTCAGATGACCGGGCACTTCCTCTACCGCGATCAGGTTGGAATTGCCGCCGAGCTTTTCCGCGGCCTCGATCATCTGCTTGAGACAGCCCGGCCTGTTCAGCACCAGTTCGTCGGGGAGCACCACGGCAAACGGCTCGTCGCCGACGATGTCGCGCGCGCACCACACCGCGTGTCCGAGGCCGAGCGGCGCCTGCTGCCTTGTAAAACTGGTGGCGCCGGCGGCGGGCTGGTCACGCGCCAAGACCTCCTGCTCGGCCGTCTTGCCCCGCGCGCTGAGCGTGGCGTCGAGTTCGTACATCCGGTCGAAGTGATCCTCGATCACGCTCTTGTTGCGCCCGGTGACAAAGACAAAATGCTCGATGCCGGCTTCCTTCGCTTCGTCCACCACATACTGGATCAGGGGCCTGTCGACGATGGTCAGCATTTCCTTCGGCATCGCCTTGGTGGCGGGCAAGACCCGGGTGCCGAGGCCGGCGACCGGGAAAACGGCTTTGCGAATTTTCATGGGATCGTGGAACCTTGAATGGATCGCATGTGGTAGCCCGTTTGCAGCCGGGAGCAAAGGCGGATGTGTGGTCCACCTGCGAAAGAGCAGGGAGAGGCAAGAACCACAAAAAACCGCCTTGTTAAGCTGATGGAAACCGTGACAAGGCCTCCTGAAGACCGGATGTTTTTTAAGGCGGGGATCGGACCAGGGATGAGGGCAGGGATCGGCAGTCGGATAGGAACGGCGCTCACGGTGTTGACCGCGCTCATGCTTGTGCAAACAGCCTCGGCCCAGATTTCGGTCGGCGGCGCTCCGCTGAAACCGCACAACGCCACGGGCTCGATCCCGCCGAATCAAGTAAGCCAGCCCGCGCCCGGCTTCGTGCCGCGGGCGATGGTGCAGGCGCCGCCATCGCCGCCTTCCGCCCCGGCGCCGCCGTGGAGCGGCGAGGACGGCGCCTCCGGCCATCCCTTGATGATTGCGAGCGCGATCCGCGAGGCCGCGGCGAATTTCGACTCGTGCGTCGGTAGCATGTGGCCTGACGCCGCGCGTCGAAACATCACCCGCGCCAATTTCGAGCGCTTTACCGCGGGCCTGCAGCCTGACTTGCGCATCATGGACCTGATGGATTCGCAGCCGGAATTCACCAAGTCGATCTGGGATTATCTCGACATCCTGGTCAACGACACCCGCATGGCCAAGGGCCGCGAGGTGCTCGCCAAATACAAGCCGCAGTTCGACGCGGTGGAGAAACTCTATGGCGTCGACCGCTATATCATCGCCTCGATCTGGGGCGTCGAGTCGAACTATTCGACCATGATGGGGGACCGCAGCGTGCTGCAGTCCACCGCGACCCTGGCCTGCATCGGCCGCCGCCAGAAATATTTCAGGGATGAATTTCTCTCGGCGCTGGAAATCCTCAACCGCGGCGACCTTCGCCCGGAACAGATGCGCGGCTCATGGGCCGGGGCGTTCGGGCCGACCCAGTTCATGCCGACCGCGTTCAAGCGCTATGCCGTCGATGCCGATGGCGATGGCCGCCGCGACGTGGTCGACGATGCCGCCGACCTGATCGCCTCCACCGCCAACAATTTGAAGAAAGACGGCTGGCAGAGCGGCCAGACCTGGGGGCTCGAGGTCGTGGTACCGCAAGGTTTCAATTACATGCTGGCGGACCGCGCCAAGGCGATGACACTGGCGCAGTGGGAACATCTGGGCGTCAAACGCGCCGGCGGCCAGCCGTTTCCGTATCCGAACGAAAAGGCCTATCTGCTGGCCCCCGCCGGCGCCGAGGGTCCCGGTTTCCTGATGCTGCAGAATTTCCGCGTCATCATGAAATACAATCCGGCGGAAGCCTACGCCATGGCGATCGGGCACTTTGCGGATCGATTGCGTGGCGGCGCGCCGTTCGTGCAGCCCTGGCCGCGGCAGGAACGCGTGCTGTCGCGCGCCGAGCGGCTCGAATTGCAGCAGCTGCTGGCGCAACGGGGCTTCTACCGCGGCACCCCCGACGGCCAGCTCGGCGGCCAGACCCGGGAGGCGCTGCGCGGCTTCCAGGCCTCGATCGGGACGCCTGCGGACGGATTTGCTTCCTCCGACGTGCTGGACCGGCTCAGGGGCCGGTAAAACGCTCCTTACGGCGCGAAAGTAACCCTGAAACCCGGATTTTTGCGGCGCACTTGACGGCGGCGGCCGCGGCCCGGTTTATGGCTGCAAAAGCTACCCGCTTGCGGCCCGATTCCGCTAGTATAGCAACGCCTGACCCATTGATTTGCAACAACGCCCATGCCGAGCCCGAAATCCTTTCTGCGCATCTTTACCGAAAGCGGCCCGCTGATCGCGCTGGCGGTCGCGGGGGCGCTGTTGGTCGGCATTGCCGGCCCCGCGTCGGCGCAGTTTTTCAATTTCGGCAATTTCGGCGCGCCGCCGCGGCCGTCGCAGCCTATCCCGCGCGGCGGCGGCGGCTGGTTCGGCAACGACGTGTTCGCGCCGTTCCAGCAGCAGGCGCCCCGGCGGGCGGCCCCGCGGGAGGATTTTTCCAAGGCGCCGGCGCCGGAAAAGCGCGACAATGCGGCAGAGCGCAACATCCTGGTGCTCGGCGACGCCATGGCGGACTGGCTGGCCTACGGCCTCGAAGACGCTTATTCGGAACAGTCCGACATGGGCGTGATCCGCAAGCACAAGACCGGGTCCGGGCTGATCAGGTATCAGCCCAAGGGCGACCCCGCCGACTGGGCGGCGGCGGCCAAGGGCATCCTCGCCGTTGAAAAACCCGACGCCATTGTCGTCATGCTCGGCCTCAACGACCGGGGTTCGATGCGCGAGCCGGCTGCCGACAAGAAGGTCGACAAGAAGGATGCGAAGGCCAAGCCGGATGCCAAACCTGCCGACGGCAAGCCCGCGGCCAAGCCGGACGGGGCCGCCGATGCCAAACCCGAGGACAAGCCGGCCGATGCCGACCTGGCGTCCGACGACGCCGATAACGCCGATGCGCAGCCGGCCGCTCCGGAGAAAAGTACGCGCTCGCCGAACGGCGTCTATGAATTTCGCGAAGACCGCTGGGTCGAGCTCTATTCGAAGAAGATCGAAGAGATGATCGGCGTGCTGAAGGCCAAGGGCGTTCCGGTGCTGTGGGTCGGGTTGCCGGCGGTGCGGGGTACCAGGGCCACCGCGGACATGCTGTTTTTGGACTCGCTCTATCGCGACGCCGCGGGCAAGGCCGGGATCACCTATGTCGACGTCTGGGACGGATTTGTCGACGAGGCCGGCCGGTTCCTGCAGAGAGGTCCCGATTTCGAAGGCCAGCCGCGAAAGCTGCGCTCCGATGATGGCGTGTTCTTCACCAGGGCCGGCGCGCGCAAGCTCGCGCACTATGTCGAACGCGAGGTGACGCGGCTGATGACCGGCCGCTCGGCGCCGATCGCGCTGCCGAGCGAGCCTGCAACGCCCGATGCCAATGCCGAGCCCGGCAAGCCGGCGCCGCGGCCGCTGGCGGGACCGATCCTGCCGCTGGTGGCATCGTCGGTCGGCACCGATCAATTGCTTGGCGGCCCCGGCTCGCGGCCGGCGGCGGTCGATGCGCTGGCGGCACGAACCCTGGTCAAGGGCGAGCCGCTGTCGGCACCGGCCGGGCGTGCCGATGATTTCGCCTGGCCGCGCCGCGAAGTCGGCCGTGAAACGGCCAAAGGCGATATTCCGGTGGCCGCGGTGTCGCCGGAAGGCGCGACGTCCGTCATGGCCCCCCCGGTGCCGAAGCCGAAAAAGCTGCGCCCGATCCAGCCCGCAGCGGCGCCGGCGTCGGCGTCGGGTGATTTCTTCAGCTTTAGCGGCGTACCGCAGCGGCCCCGCGCCGTGCCGCCGCCTCGCCCGCCCGGCAGCGTCGGACGCGCGGCGTCGGTGCCGAATTTCTTCATGCGGTGACCGAGCGCGTCGTTTTGGAAAGCGTGCGCGGCACGCAGGCCCGGTATCCTGCAAACCCTGCGATGAGCGGCATGCGTGGCGCCGTGCCGGAGCATGTTGACATCGTTGTTCGCCGGAGTAGCATTTTTTGCAATCGGCGCGGATCAACCGCGCGACGGTCCGGGAAAACGCCATGCCTGTTGCAATCAAGCAGCTCCATCCGCATTTCGTCGGCGAGGTTTCCGGCATCGATCTCACTAGGCCTCTGACCAGGGATCAGGCGCGGACGATCGAGGACGGCATGGACAAATACGCCGTGCTGGTGTTTCACGGCCAGGACATCACGGACGAACAGCAGCTCGCGTTCGCGCTGAATTTCGGCGAGCGCGAGAATCCGCGCGGCGGCAATATCGTCAAGCCGCAGGACGCGCGGCTTTCCACCGGCCTGAACGACGTTTCCAACCTCGGCAAGGACGGCAAGCCGCTGCCGCATGACAGCCGCGTCCATTTGTTCAACCTCGGCAACTGCCTTTGGCATTCCGACTCCTCGTTTCGCCCGGTCCCGGCAAAATTCTCGCTGCTGTCGGCGCGCGTGGTGAACCCCAGGGGCGGCAATACCGAATTCGCCGACATGCGCGCGGCCTATGACGCGCTCGACGACGAGACCAAGGCCGAAATCGAGGACCTGGTCTGCGAGCACTCGCTGATGTATTCACGGGGATCGCTGGGCTTGCTCGATTACACCGAGGAAGAGAAGCGGCTGTTCAAGCCGGTCAGGCAACGGCTGGTGCGCACGCACCCGGCGCATGGCCGCAAGTCGCTGTATCTGTCCTCGCATGCCGGCGCGATTCTCGGCATGACGGTGCCGGAAGCGCGGCTATTGCTGCGCGATCTCACCGAGCACGCCACCAAAGCGGAGTTCGTCTACGTCCACAAATGGACGCTGCATGACCTCGTGATGTGGGACAACCGCCAGACTATGCACCGGGTGCGCCGCTACGACCAGTCGCAGCCCCGCGACATGCGCCGCGCCACCGTGGCCGGCACGCAGCCTACGGTAGCGCAGCAGGCGGCGGAGTAGTTTTTGTCGTCCCCCGCGCAGGCGGGGACCCATCACCCTCCGTCCTTGCCGGGGCGGAAGGTGTCAGCGGCCTGCCACTTCATAACCGTCGGTGGTGATCGGTCCCCGCCTTCGCGGGGACGACGACACCGTCACCGCGGCAGCGTCGTCGATCCCATCAGGAACGTATCGATCGCCCGCGCGCAGAGCCGGCCTTCGCGGATCGCCCAGACCACCAGCGACTGGCCGCGGCGCATGTCGCCGGCTGAAAACACCTTTGGCAGCGAGGTCTGGTAGTCGCTCATATTGGCGCGGACGTTGCCGCGCTGGTCGAGGTCGACGCCGAGCGTCTTCAAGAGGCCTTCATGCACCGGATGCACGAAGCCCATCGCCAGCAGCACGAGCTGCGCGTCGAGATCGAACTCGCTGCCCGGAATCGGCTTGAACTTGTCGTCGACCTGCACGCAATGCAGCTTTTGCACGTGGCCGTCTTCGCCTGAAAATCGTTGCGTCAGCACGGCATATTCGCGGCGCGCGCCTTCGGCCTGGCTCGACGAGGTCCGCATCTTCAGCGGCCAGTTCGGCCAGCTCAGCGCCTTGTTCTCATGTTGCGGAGGTGCGGGCATGATCTCGAGCTGGGTTACTGACGCCGCTCCTTGCCGGAACGAGGTGCCGATGCAGTCCGAACCGGTGTCGCCGCCGCCGATCACCACCACGTGCTTGCCGGTCGCCAGAATATCCGGTGCGCTGCCGAGCGGCTCTTCGGAAACGCGGCGATTCTGCTGCGGCAGAAAATCCATCGCAAAATGGATGCCGGAGAGTTCGCGGCCGGGAATCGGCAGGTCGCGCGCGGCTTCGGCGCCGCCGGTCAGCGCCACCGCGTCGTGGGTCTTCAGCAATGCCTGCGGATCGATCGCGCCGGGCGCGCTGCCGCCGACCGCCGACCCGTAATGGAAGGTGACGCCCTCGGCCTCCATCTGCGTCACGCGGCGATCGATGACGTGTTTCTCCATCTTGAAATCGGGAATGCCGTAACGCAGCAGGCCCCCGGCCTTGGCGAATTTCTCGAACAGGTGCACGTCGTGGCCGGCGCGCGCCAGCTGCTGCGCGCAGGCCATGCCCGCGGGCCCCGAGCCGATCACGGCGACCTTCTTGCCGGTCTTTACCGACGGCAGTTCCGGCTTGACCCAGCCATTCTCCCAGGCGCGGTCGGCGATGGCGCATTCGATGGTCTTGATGGTGACCGGATTGTCGTCGATGTTGAGCGTGCACGATGCCTCGCACGGCGCCGGGCAGATGCGTCCGGTGAATTCCGGAAAATTGTTGGTCGAATGCAGGTTGCGCGCGGCCTCTTCCCAGTTGCCGGCATAGACCAGATCGTTGAAATCCGGAATCTGGTTGTTGACCGGGCAGCCCGGGGTGCCCGGCGCCACCGAGCCGGTGCCATGGCAATAGGGTATGCCGCAATTCATGCACCGCGCGGCCTGGTCGCGGGTTTCCTTCTCGTTCAAGGGAATGACGAACTCACGATAGCTTTTGACGCGCTCGGCGACCGGCGCGTATTTGCGGTCGCGGCGGTCGATCTCGAGAAAACCTGTAATCTTGCCCATTAACGCCAGTGCCCCCGCAACCTGTCTCTCCGTCATCCTGAGCAGCGGCGGTTTCGCCGCGTCTCGAAGGATGAGTGTTCGCCTCTTTCGATCCTTCGAGGCCGGCGCCACGCGCCGGCACCTCAGGATGACGGTGTCGCTTGTACCCTAGGCTCCGATCGCGATTTTCGGTTCGGCGTCGGCGTTGGCCTTCATTTCCTTCAGCGCGCGGCGGTACTCTACCGGCATCACCTTGCGGAATTTCGGCAGCCAGGTTTTCCAGTTCGCCAGAATCTCGGCGGCGCGCCGCGAGCCCGTCAGCCTTGCGTGCCGCGTGATCAGGATATGCAGCCGCTCGATGTCGGAGTTGAGCAGATCGGCAAATACGTCGACCCGCCCATGCGCTTCGAGATCGCCGGCCTGGTGATAGGTATTTTCGTTGATCATCTCTTCCGACAATACCGGCTCGAGCTCGACCATCGCCATGTTGCACAGTTTCGGAAAATCGCCGGCCTCATCGAGCACGTAGGCGATGCCGCCGGACATGCCGGCCGCAAAATTGCGTCCGGTCCTGCCCAGCACCACCACGATGCCGCCGGTCATGTATTCGCAGCAGTGATCGCCGGCGCCTTCGACCACGGCGACCGCGCCGGAGTTGCGCACCGCAAAACGCTCGCCGGCGATGCCGCGGAAATAGCATTCGCCCTCGATCGCGCCGTACATCACGGTGTTGCCGACGATGATGGAATCCTCCGGCACGATGCCGGAGTTGCGCGGCGGCTTGACGACGATGCGGCCGCCGGACAGGCCCTTGCCGACATAATCGTTACCCTCGCCTTCGAGATCGAACGACACGCCGCGGCACAGCCATGCGCCGAACGCCTGACCCGCAGTGCCCTTGAAGCCCACCTGGATCGTGTCGTGCGGCAGGCCGGCATGGCCGTAAATCTTCGCGATGGCGCCCGAGAGCATGGCGCCGGCGCTGCGGTTGGTGTTGTTGATCTGCATCTCGAACTTGACCGGCGCGCCGCGATCGAGCGCCGCCTGCGATTGCGCGATCAGCGCGCGGTCGAGCACGGCCTCCAGATGATGGTTCTGCGCCTCGGCATGGAAAACCTTCTGGCCGGGCTGGGCCTCCTGCTTGAAGAACAGTTTTGAGAAATCCAGCCCCTTGGCCTTCCAATGCGCCACCAGCTTCGACTGGTCGAGCATCTGCACCTGGCCGATCATCTCGTCGAACTTGCGGAAGCCGAGCGCGGCCATGATCTCGCGCACCTCTTCGGCGACGAAGAAGAAATAGTTGATGACGTGCTCGGGCTGGCCCGTAAAACGCTTGCGCAGCACCGGGTCCTGCGTCGCTACCCCGACCGGGCAGGTGTTGAGATGACACTTGCGCATCATGATGCAGCCGGCCGCGATCAAGGGGGCCGTGGCAAAGCCGAATTCGTCGGCGCCGAGCAGCGCGCCGATCACCACGTCGCGTCCGGTGCGGAAGCCGCCGTCCACCTGCACCACGATGCGGCTGCGCAGCCGCTCGCGCACCAGGGTCTGATGGGTTTCGGCAAGGCCGATTTCCCAAGGACTTCCCGCGTGCTTGATCGAGGTCAGCGGCGAGGCTCCGGTGCCGCCTTCGAATCCCGCGATCGTGACATGGTCGGCGCGCGCTTTCGCGACGCCCGCCGCAACCGTGCCGACGCCGATTTCGGACACCAGCTTTACAGACACCTGCCCGTCCGGATTGACGTTCTTGAGGTCGTAGATCAGCTGCGCCAGGTCCTCGATCGAATAAATGTCGTGGTGCGGCGGCGGCGAGATCAGGCCGACGCCGGGCGTCGAGTGGCGAACCCGGGCGATGACGGCGTCGACCTTGTGGCCGGGCAGCTGACCGCCTTCGCCGGGCTTGGCGCCCTGCGCCATCTTGATCTGCATCATGTCGGCATTGACGAGGTATTCGGTGGTGACGCCGAACCGCCCCGATGCGACCTGCTTGATCGCCGAGCGCATCGAATCGCCGTTCGGCATCGGCTTGAAGCGGTCGGCTTCCTCGCCGCCCTCGCCGGTGTTGGACTTGCCGCCGATCCGGTTCATCGCGATCGCCAGCGTGGTGTGCGCCTCGCGCGAGATCGAGCCAAACGACATCGCTCCTGTCGCGAAGCGCCGCACGATGTCCTTGGCCGGCTCGACTTCATCGAGCGGAACGGGCTTGCGCTTCTCGTCTTCGGCGGTCTTGATCTTGAACAACCCGCGCAGCGTCAGCAGCCGCTCCGACTGTTCGTTGAGAATCCTCGCGAACGCCTTGTAGCGCTCCAGCGAATTGCCGCGCACCGCATGCTGCAGCGTGGACACCGATTCGGCGGTCCATGCGTGGTCCTCGCCGCGGGTGCGATAGGCATATTCGCCGCCGATGTCGAGTGCGGTCTTGTACACCGGCGCTTCGCCGAACGCGTCGGCATGGCGGCGCGCGGTCTCCTCGGCGATTTCGGCAAGCCCCACGCCTTCGATACGGGTGTGAGTGCCGACGAAATATTTGGAGACGAAATCAGCCTTCAGCCCGACGGCGTCGAAAATCTGCGCGCCGCAATAGGACTGATAGGTCGAGATGCCCATTTTCGACATCACCTTGAGCAGGCCCTTGCCGATCGACTTGATATAACGCTTGACGATCTCGTAGTCCTCGAGTGCGACCGGCAGCCGATCTTTCATCGCGATGATGGTTTCGAAGGCCAGATAGGGATTGATCGCTTCGGCGCCGTAACCGGCCAGGCATGCGAAGTGATGCACCTCGCGCGGCTCGCCCGACTCCACGACAAGCCCGACCGAGGTGCGCAGCCCGGTGCGGATCAGATGATGGTGCACGGCCGCGCAGGCCAATAGCGACGGAATCGGGATCCGGTCCGAGCCCGCCATGCGGTCGGACAGGATGATGATATTGACGCCTTCGCGGACCGCGCCTTCCGCGCGCGCGCAGAGTTCGTCGAGCACCTGCTCCAGCCCGGCCGCGCCGAACCCGGCATGGAAGGTGGTGTCGAGCGTGCGCGACCTGAAATGGCTGGCCGCGATGTCGGAGATCGAGCGGATTTTCTCCAGGTCGGCGTCGGTGAGGATCGGCTGACGCACTTCGAGACGCTTGGTGCCGGCCACGCCCTGCAGATCGAACAGGTTTGGCCGCGGCCCGATGATCGAGACCAGGCTCATCACCAGCTCTTCGCGGATCGGGTCGATCGGCGGATTGGTGACCTGGGCGAAATTCTGCTTGAAATAGGTGAACAGCGGCTTCGGCTTGTCCGACAGCGCCGAGATCGGCGTATCGTTGCCCATCGAACCGTTGGCTTCCTCGCCGGTCGAGGCCATCGGCGTCATCAGAATGGTGACGTCTTCCTGGCTGTAGCCGAACGCCTGCTGCCGGTCGAGCAGCGGCAGGTTGGAACGCATGCCCTTGACCGGCGCGTCCGGCAGTTCCTCCAATACGATCTGGGTGCGATCGAGCCACTCGCGATAGGGATGGCTCTTGGCAAGCTGCGCCTTGATCTCGTCGTCCGGAATGAGCCGGCCCTGTTCGAGATCGACCAGCAGCATCTTGCCCGGCTGCAGCCGCCACTTGGTGACGATATCCTGTTCCGGAATCTTCAGCACGCCCATTTCGGACGCCATCACGATGCGGTCATCCCTGGTGACGAGATAGCGCGCCGGGCGCAGCCCGTTGCGATCCAGCGTGGCGCCGATCTGGCGGCCGTCGGTGAAGGCGATTGCCGCGGGACCGTCCCAGGGCTCCATGATGGCAGCGTGATATTCATAGAAGGCGCGGCGCTGCTCATCCATCAGCGGGTTGCCGGCCCACGCTTCCGGAATCATCATCATCACCGCGTGCGGCAGCGAATAGCCGCCCTGCACCAGAAATTCGAGGCCATTGTCGAAGCAGGCGGTGTCAGACTGGCCTTCATAGGAAATCGGCCACAGCCTGGAGATGTTCTTGCCGTACAGCTTCGAATGCACCGAGGCCTGCCGCGCCGCCATCCAGTTGACATTGCCGCGCAGCGTATTGATTTCGCCGTTATGCGCGATCATCCGGTAGGGATGCGCCAGCGACCAGGTCGGGAAGGTGTTGGTGGAGAAGCGCTGGTGCACCAGCGCCAGCGCGCTCTCGAAATCGTCCTCGTGCAGATCGGGATAATATTTGCCGAGCTGGTCGGCGAGGAACATGCCCTTGTAGATCACGGTGCGGCACGACATCGAGCAGGGATAATAACCGGCGAGACCGCGGTCGCGGCGCTGATAGATCGCCTGCGAGATCGACTTGCGCAGGATGTACAGCCGGCGCTCGAACTCGTCGTCGTCTCTGGCCGCGCCGTTGCGGCCGATGAACACCTGCATGTTGGCCGGTTCGGTCGGCTTCACGCTCTCGCCGAGCGACGAGTTGTCGGTCGGCACCTCGCGCCAGCCGAGCAGCATTAGTCCTTCATCCCGGATCTGATCGGCGATGATGCTCTTGATGACGTTGCGCCACGCCGTGTCGCGCGGCATGAACAGCGCGCCGATGGCGTAGTCGCCGGGCTCCGGCAATTGAAAGCCGATCTCGGCGGCCTTGCGTACAAAGAAACGGTGCGGGATCTGCACCAGGATGCCGGCGCCGTCGCCGGCGCGCGAATCGGCGCCGACCGCGCCGCGATGTTCGAGATTGCAGAGGATGTCGAGCGCATCCGAGACGATCTGGTGCGACTTCCTGCCCTTGATGTTGGCGATGAAGCCGACGCCACAGGCATCCTTTTCCTGGCCCAGGTCATACATGCCTTCGGCGGGAGGCCGCCAGGTATGCTCGCGCAGCGTGTGCTCACGCGCGGCCGCCGGCGGTTTCGCGAGCGGATCCGCCGGCAGCGCTTCCGTCACGATGGTCTCGCTTTCCAATCCCGACCTGCTCATCTTCAAGTCCTCCCACCCCGGCAAGGGTGTTGCCTCCGCCTCGGCGCACCTTGGGCGTTCACGGTCCCCCTGATTCAAACCCTGGGGCCCACCGCTCGTCCTTCGCGAGCCGCAATTTCAGAATTCAGGTTTTGGCGTTCAACGTCCCCGAGGAACGGCCTTGCCTGCAATTTCCCAGCTGCTTCAGCTAGACTTTCGTTGCAATCCCTATGCCGGGATTACCCGCCGCAATTGAGACAGCCATGCTGTCCTAACCCTGACATTGCCAAATTTTTTTCTAACACACAAGCGTGTGCGAGTCCCTGTTTGCATAGCTGATCACCGCCTGCCGTCCGCGCCGGCGGCGCCGGAACTGAGGCAATCTGCTGCGACCGGGCCGGCGTACCGGATGGGCGACGAACCAGCCGGCCGCCGGCAGTGCCGACATCACCACGGCCCCGCGTGTCGGGAGGGGTAAGGGAGCGCAAGCGTCCTTCGGCTACAGACCTCCGGGCGGATCTTCCGGGACGCTATGCGTTGGCACGCGTGCCTCGATTGCGAAAAACCCGGGATCGCCGGTACCGTACACGCTCGCGCTCACTTTCATCGGAGCAGCGGCTGCCGCAAGGCCGAAAAAGAACGTGGTTTTCTTGACGTCCGGCGGCCCGTCCGCGCAAACTTCGCCCGCGAACGTAAACATGATGATATCGCCATTCCGCTCGGCAGATTTCAGGCCGATCGTCCCGAGGCCGCCGGTGGTGACGACGTAGACATCGGCCAGCTCGTTGTTCGCATAGGGCAATTGCTTGTGCGGACCGAAATTGAGGTTGAACCCGAAGATGCATCCCGGGGCTGACGCCTGGGTCATGCTGAGGCGATACTCGTAGCCGGTGGTGCCCGCGCCGGGCGCGCCGGCCTCGCCCGCGAACGTGCGCGACTGCATCCATGCGGTGCCCGGATCCGCCAGAAATGGCGGCGAAATGTTGCTGGAAGTGTCGGTGACCGGAAGTTTGCAGTCGGTTTGAAAGACGCAGTTTACCTTCGGCGCGTTGACCTCGACGACCTTGAGCAACTGGGCCTGGGCGGCGCACGGAATCGCAAGCGCCGCGATCGCACCGGAAAGAATCGACTTCCCGAACATCGTCTCCTCCCTCAGATTTGCTTCAGCGGTCGCACTTGAAGGCGGGGACCTGCACGCGGTCGGCCCGGTACCTGACAAAGGTCGGCAATATCAAATTACGATCCAGAGGGTCAAAACAGGCGAGTTTTGCCAAGCCCGCGCAATTAATTTCGTTTCACTTCGATGTTACGATGGAGGCTTTTCAACCTGTCCTCCTTCGCTTTTCGGAGTTTCGGGTGAGATAGGACCAGCTTCGTGCGGCGAACTGCCATGGGTACTTGAGGAGGGTCGCTCCGGACCAGACAGGGGTTTTTCCTGTGGGAAACGCGTATTCTGGCCCTGCACACCCGTGCTGACGGTAGGATCGGCCGCGTCCTTCTCCATGCCCGCTGGCACGTCTCCGTATGGGTGGTATCCGCATTGTCCGCACGCGATCAGTGCGGGATTGATAGCGCGGACCTCAATCGTTCCGCCGCACTTCGGACACACCATGGTCGTCGCGCTTCCGGGTAGGTTCTTGTCGTTCGCCATTATAATCCCTCTCTCAAAGAGAGGACCCCTTGCTAAGATCGTTTGTCGTGATCCTCCGGCATCGATCATTCAACATAATCGAATTAAAGTCTAGATTCCTCTGCCTGATGGGTGCAGCGCCCTCGAAGCTGTAAGCTTCCTGATGGTTGATGCGCTTCATTTCGAAGCGTGCAACCTTGCCTTCACCGCCGACGACGCGGCCTTTCATTTCCTCTGCCATCGCTTCGCGAAGCTCGTGCAGCAACACGAATGCAGACTTGTAAGACAGTCCACAATCGCGGCTCAGCGCCGGTGCGCGCTTGCCCTTCACTCGTTGCAAAACACGGCAACGGCGGAATCCGAGCGAGTCGGGCTGTAGCCGCCACTACTGGTTGCTGGTCTCCACCGCTCATTCCTCGGGCCTGGTGGCGTTTGCGCCATACTACCGGATCATCGTGCCTGATCGCTATGACGGCGGCATGGGTCTCCGGCCTTTGCGGAATGCCGAACGAAAAAAAGCGCCCCGGGGCACCGGGGCGCTTTCGTAAGAAGCAACTTGCCGATAGCCGCGCTTACGCGGCGACCTTCTCGGCCGAGCCGTCGACCACTTGCGGAGTGACCGCATTGCTGACCGCAATCGGAATACTGCGGGGCTTCTTGGCCTCGGGGATTTCGCGGACCAGATCGACATGGAGCAGGCCGTTCTCGAGCGAAGCGTTTTTCACCTGAACGAAATCGGCGAGCTGGAACGCGCGTTCGAAGGCCCGCGCGGCGATGCCGCGGTACAGCACTTCGGACTTGTCCTTGCCGTTTTCATTGGCGGATTTCTCGCCCTTGATCGTCAGCGTGTTTTCCTTGGCGACGATGGAGAGTTCACGCTGCGCGAAGCCGGAAACCGCGACCGAGATGCGGTACGCATTCTCGCCGGTACGCTCGATATTGTAGGGCGGATAGCCAGGGCTGCCGTCGGCGGCCGCCTGGTCGAGCAACGAGAAGAAACGGTCGAAGCCGACGGTGGAACGATAAAACGGGGTGAGGTCATAGCTACGCATAGGATAGTCCTCCATTGAGCGACTGGTTGAGTGTCCCGCCCGCCATCGGGCCGGGCTTTCGTCTGCATGCAGCCTAGTAGAGGCCTGCACGAAGGTGATATGGGAGGGTCCCGCCCGTGTTCAAGAGGGTGAAAACGTTGCCTTTTTTGAACGCTCCGCTCTTGATTCCAGACCATTTCCACCTATCCGGTCCCGGCCATGACCCTCGTTTCAATTCCCGCCAATCCGGTTCCGGACGACGTCGTCAGCGGCACCATCAAGACCAGGGACGGCGCGGAACTGCGCTTCGCGCGTTGGGCGCCGCCGCCCGGCCGCAAGGGCACGGTGTGCGTCTTCACCGGGCGCAGCGAATCGATCGAAAAATATTTTGAAACCGTGCGCGACCTGCGCGATCGCGGTTTTGCGGTGGCGATGATCGATTGGCGCGGACAGGGCCATTCGTCGCGGCACTTGCGCAATTCTCGCAAAGGCTATGTCCGCGATTTTTCTGATTTCGAGATCGACGTCGAAGCCTTTGTGCAACAGGTGGTGCTGCCGGATTGCCCGCCGCCGCATTTCGCGCTGGCGCATTCGATGGGGGGTGCGGTGATGTTGCGCGTCGCCCATGCCGGCAAGCGATGGTTCGACCGCATCGTACTGTCGGCGCCGATGATCGACCTTCCCGGCCGCACCACCTCGCTGCCCGCGCGCGTCTTGTTGCGGGCGATGCGATTGGCGGGGCAGGGCGGCCGCTATGTTCCCGGCGGCAGCGACGAACTGACCGGGGCGACGTCATTCATCAACAATCCATTCACCAGCGACCCCGTGCGCTTCGCCCGCAACGCGGCGATCCTCGACGAAGACCCGACGCTTGGTCTGGCGTCGCCGACGGTGGCGTGGGCCGACACCGCGTTCAAGGCGATGCACGGCTTTCGCGCCTCGAACTACCCTTCCGAGATCCGCCAGCCGATCCTGATGATGGCCGCCAGCCACGACACCATCGTCTCCACCGCCGCGATCGAGGAGTTCGCTTATCATCTGCGCGCCGGCTCGCATCTCGTCATCGCCGGCTCGAAACACGAAATCCTGCAGGAGCAGGACCGTTTTCGCGCCCAATTCTGGGCGGCGTTCGATGCCTTCGTGCCGGGCACGCCGCTGTTCGGGTAAGGGCAACGGTTGTCCCTGACACAACAGTTGAACCGTTTCCGCGCAGGCACTAGGAGATGCACATGCTCCGCGTCATGGCCGGCTTGACCCTACTGACGCACACATCTCATCGTCATTGCCGGTTTTGCCCCTACTGGATTCACACATTTCGTCATACGCGGGTCAAGCCCGCGGTTGACGCGGCGTGTGTTGCAGCGTCTTGCAATATCGCGCTCCAGGGGCGCGTTCCCCGGACGCAGCGCAGCGCGCAGCTTTTGCGGAGCGGTGCGCTGCAGAGCCGGGGTCCCGGTTGCTTGCGACGCGAAGAAACCGAGGTCCCGGTTCTGCGAAGCGGCATGAAGAATGCCGCATCGCGCCCGGGACACGGGGAGGCCGTCATGGCCGGGTCAAACCCTACTGGATTGACACATCTCGTCATACGCGGGCTTGACCCGCGTATCCATCCGTCTTCGCAAGAGTCGTTTCGAAGCGGATGGATTGCCGGGTCAAGCCCGGCAATGA